>JAHFAC010000205.1 GCA_023250755.1 Bacteriovoracaceae bacterium
CAGAGATAGCCTTGGGTTGGAACACATTTAATGGCGACCTTATTTCTCACTACAACGTAAACGCTGGCGTGCCTAAAACTTTGGTTAAGTATCTTGTTCAATGGATCAGCAATCAAAAATCGTTCATAAAAGCAAAGAAGGTTTTGTTTGATATTGTTGATACGCCAATTTCGCCAGAACTCTTAAAAACCACCAAAAACAAAATTGATCAAAAAACAGAAAATATAATCGGGCCATACGAATTACATGATTTTTATCTGTATCATTTTGTGAGGTGGGCATCCACGCCGTCCAAAATACTGTTTCTTGCCCAAAAAGCATTTGGCAAAAAATATAAAAGAGAGATAATTAAGAAGTGGCTTAGGTTGTTTATAGAAAGATTTTTCGGAAATCAATGGAAACGTTCGGTCATGCCGGATGGGCCAAAAGTTGGTTCAGTGGCTTTGTCTCCGCGTGGTGATTGGAGAATGCCATCTGACGCAGAAGTCTCATTGTGGCTAAAAGATTTAAATTCAGATGAAAGAAAATAATAAAAAATATTGGAGTCCTTCACTAACAACCGACATAGTCATTTTTACGATTGAAAATGATGAGTTGAAAGTTCTACTCATCAAGCGCCCCGACGACCCTTTCAAAAGCTACTGGGCTTTACCCGGCGGTTTTATACACGAAAATGAAACCACTCATGACTCAGCTATCAGAATTTTAAAAGATAAAGCCGGCATCAATGAAGTATACGTTGAGCAACTCTATACTTTTGATAATAAAAAAAGAGACCCACGCGGTTATGTTGTATCTGTTACATATTTTGCTCTTGTGCCAAAAGACAAGATTAAATTTGATTTCACGGAGCGGACTCAGTCTCCACAGTTTGTCTCTGTAAAAAAGTTACACAATCTGGCCTTTGATCACAAAGATATAATTGTATACGCCCGAAAGCGTTTACAGTTCAAACTTGAATATACAAATGTCGTCTACTCTCTTTTGCCTAAAAATTTTTCTTTCAACAAACTTCAGAAATCTTATGAAGCAATACTTGGCCGCAAACTGGATAAAAGAAATTTCAGAAAAAAGTTTCTCCAGCTTGGACTTATAAGGTCCACCGGTAAAATGCAAAGAGGCACCCGCCAAAGACCGGCTAAGCTTTATACTTTTATATCTCACAGACTAACTGAGTTAAAAAAGTTTTTTTAGCGTGAATACTAGACTAACAATGAAACCTTTGGAATTGGGAGATGTCGATAACATAATGACATGGGTCAATGATCCTGAAGTTGTCAAAAATCTCCAGCATTTTGATAAGGAATTTAGTCGTGAAGATGAGAAAAATTACGTTCAAAAAATATTGACTAGCAAAAATGATTATGTTTTTTCTTTTCTCAATAAAGAAACTGGCCAATACATAGGCCAGGGTGGTATCCATGGTATTGCTTGGGAAAATAAGCTCGGTCGTCTTTCAATAATTATAAAGCGTGAATACTGGAACAAAGGCTACGCCCAGGAAATTTTACCGAAATTGGTTGATCATGCCTTTAAAAGATTGGGTCTTCATAAAATTTACTTAATGCATTGGAAAGAAAATAAAAAAGCTGACCACCTGTACAGAAAACTCGGCTTCCAGGAAGAAGGCGTCTTCAAGGATGAATACTTCTGGCAAGGCAAATACCATGACATGGTCCGAATGATGATTATAAATCCGAATCATACTTAGCAACCGCCCGAGCACAATCTCGGGATTTTTTATAAAAAGAAGCCTCGCACCAGACGAAGCGCGAGACTTCTTTGGTGCGAGGCTGTTTGAGTCAGTCTCCTTTCACGTTAACAATTTGGTGAAGCGTGTGATCCACGGTGACGAGGTCCTTCGAATGGGCCATCACCTCGTCGATATCCTTGTACGCCCCCGGAAGCTCGTCGATGAGCTCCGCAGAACGTCGATGCTCGATGCCAGCCATGGCTTTGTCAAAATCTGCCATATTAAACCGTCTCCTCGCCTCAGCTCGTGAGAACTTACGCCCGGCGCCATGGGGCGCCGAGTTGAAGCTCATTCGATTCTCCAGGCCGGAGACGATATAGCTCCGCGTACCCATCGAACCTGGGATCACGCCACGCTGGCCACACTTCATTTCGATCGCACCTTTTCGGGTCACCCAGACGTTCTGACCGAAATGGTTTTCTCTCTGAGTGAAGTTGTGGTGGCAATTGATTCGCTCCACTTCAATCTCCACCTGATGGCCATCCTCGCCGTAAAGCGAGTAGCTCATTTCTGTCATGACGCGGTCCATCATCTCGTCACGACTGAGACGGGCAAATTCCTGGGCCCACAGAAGATCACGAATATACTCGGTGAACTCCGGACGCGATTCCGGAAGATACGCCAAGTCCTTGTCGCGAAGCGGAATGAAGAAGTCTTCCATCAGCTTCTGCGCCACCTTGATGTGTTTTTGGGCAATCAGGTTCCCAATTCCACGAGAGCCTGAATGAAGAACGACCCAGACACGATCGACTTGATCCAGGCAAACCTCAATGAAATGGTTGCCTGAACCGAGCGTTCCCAGCTGCTGTCTCCAGTGAGAGCTGAAAAAATCGTAGTACGTTGGCTCCAATCCCTTCTTCTCCAGCTCCGTAATGCGCGAAGTCGCCGTTGTGGTGATCTTCTGATTGCGACCACCGGCACCTAGCGGGACTCGACGCTCGATGCCAATCCGAATTGCGGTCAAGCTTTCCGGCATGGCATGCGAATCGAATTTCGTTCGAACTGCAATCATGCCACAGCCGATATCAACTCCAACCGCCGCCGGAATGATAGCTCCCTTCGTCGCGATGACCGAGCCGACCGTAGCGCCCTTACCAAAGTGACAATCGGGCATCACGGCGACGTGCTTAAACACGAACGGCAAATCCGCGACGTTGCGGATTTGTTGTTTGGCCGAATCTTCGATTGAATCGGGGTCGGTCCAAACCATTATCTTCTCGCCCATTTGTTTCATCTTCCCACCCCTTTCAGGTGATATCGAATGTTAAAACTCTCCTATAATTATATCATAAAATATGGCTATCAGTCAAGCTATTGACAAGATGCGGGCCTATATGATATAATGACGCCATAGAGTACGTTGACATCAATTCAATCACGGGCCGGAGCTGTAGGGTTAACATGAGGAACTGGATGTCGTGGGTTCGAATCCCATTATTAAGGCCTAGCCTTAATATAGCTCAGTGGCAGAGCACCAGTATAAACCCCTATGGCAAATCGTTTTGCTCGTGATTTTACCTACCTGGCGGGCCGGAGTTGCAGGGTTATCATTAAAAAGAAACCCCCTGTGACAAATCGTTTTGCTCGCCATTTTTCTTGCAAAAAATCCGATCACCCCGATCCGGCCGTTAACCCGTTTTGCCAGGAGGAAAGCATGAATTATGGAGCACACGTGAACACGCGAGGAAACAATGTCACTGAGCCGATCATCGGCTCAAGGCAAGTCGAGAATTCAACCGGCGGATATGTTTGGCCGGTGGACGACTGGAAGCGGCTTGACCGTTTCCTGGTTCTGGGAACTGAAGGCGGAACGTACTACATCAGCGAGCGAAAGCTCACGGTGGAGAACGCCTCATCTGTTCTGCGGGCTATCAAGGCCGACGGCACTAGGGTTGTTTCAAGGGTTGTCGAGATCAGCGAATCTGGTCGGGCGCCCAAGAACGATCCGGCTTTGTTCGTTCTGGCGATGGCCGCCGGACTGGGCGACGAGAAAACACGGCACACCGCGTTAGATGCCCTGCCCAAAGTCGCGCGTATCGCGACTCATCTGTTTGCCTTCATTGAGCAGGTGAATGAATTCAGAGGGTGGGGACCAGCACTGTGCCGAGCGGTGAGCCGTTGGTTCACTGAAAAGGACGCCAACGCTTTGGCCTATCAAATGGTCAAGTACCGCGAGCGCAATGGTTGGTCACACCGAGACGCCATAACGCTCTCACACCCGAAGCCGCCAACGGCGGAGCATCAGGCACTCTTTCGCTGGGTGACCAGAGAAAAAGTACTCAACGCCCTTCCCGCCAACATTCCGAATCTTGTTGAGGCCTTCGTTGCGCTTCAGCAGATGAAGGACGCCGGCGACGTCATCAGACACATTCAGAAGCACCGAGAGCTTACGTGGGAAATGATTCCGACGGAGTTCTTGGGTCAGGCAAAGGTCTGGGAGGCACTCCTTCCGAATCTTCTGCCGACGGCTCTGATCCGCAACCTCGGCCGGTTGACGGCCAACGGGCTCATCGCTCCGATGAGTGATGCGGCTCGGGTTGTAGCCAGGAAGCTGACGGACCAGGGTTCTCTCCGAAAGGCGAGGGTCCATCCGATCGCTGTTCTGGGTGCACTGGCGACCTACCGTCAGGGCCACGGAGCTAAGGGCGACCTTTCATGGACGCCTGAGACTCAGGTCATCGATGCACTTGATGAGGCCTTCTACATGGCATTTGGCAACGTTGAGCCTTGTGGGAAGAGAT
>JAHFAC010000206.1 GCA_023250755.1 Bacteriovoracaceae bacterium
CTCATGCGTGACCACCACCGAAGTCATCTTAAGTTTTTTTGTCAAATCCATAATCAAATGATCAATCACGCGTGCCGTGATCGGATCCAAGCCCGCTCCCGGTTCATCGTAGAAAACAATTTTGGGGTCCAGGGCGATTGCCCGAGCAAGCGCCACGCGTTTTTTCATGCCGCCTGAAATTTGATAAGGCTTAAGATTTTCAAATCCCGTTAAGCCCACCAGTTCAAGTTTTACCTTAACGATGATCCGAATAATTTCTTGATCGAGACTTGTATGTTCTTTAAGAGGGAGTGCCACATTTTCTCCTACAGTAAGCGAATTAAAAAGCGCCGCTCCCTGAAAAAGCATCCCGAACTTTTTTCGGATTAGATTCCTGTGATCTTCTGATAGCGAGGCCACATCATCACCAAAAATGAATACCGAACCTTCTTCCGGCTGGAGCAGGCCTACTAGAATTCTAAGTAGTGTGCTTTTGCCGCAGCCCGACCCGCCCATGATCACAAGCGTTTCTCCTTCGCGCACTTCAAAATTAATGCCGTCTAGGATTTTTCGAGAACCAAACCATTTGTGGACGTTTTGAACTTGGATGACGTTATTCATTAGAACACATAATAGAAGGCAGCCGTGCACAGGCAGTCTGCAAGGATAATCATGATAATCGATAATACGACCGATTGAGTGGTTGCACGACCCACTCCTTCCGCCCCGCCTTCAACGGAAAGCCCCTTATGAGTTGAAATAATGCCGATGAGCAAAGCAAAGACGAAGCTTTTCACAATTCCTGTGACGATATCTTTTTGAACAAGCGCATCAAAAGTTTGTTTGTGGTAAAGATAGGGATCCATCCCAAGCCCAAAAACTCCAATGAGAAACCCGCCGTAAATTCCGACAAGGTTCCCGAGGACGGTAAGGCATGGAAGCATGATGAGCAGGGCAAGGATTCGCGGTACCACAAGAAAGGGAATGGGTGGAATTCCCATCGTGGTAAGCGCATCCACTTCTTCCTGGACTTTCATGGTTCCGAGCTCTGCTGTAACGCTTGCGCCGACACGGCCCGCGATCACAATCGCCGTTACGATCGGGCCTAATTCACGTGTCATCGATACGCTGACGAGCGCTCCGGTGTAGAGAACCGCTCCGAACTGCTTGAGTTGATAAGCCGCTTGAAGGGCGAGTACGGCTCCCACAGCCGCTGCAACGAGGAATACAATAAAGACAGAATCGTTTCCTATGAAAAAGAGTTGTTCTGCGAGCGAATGACGTTTCAAGCCACGCTTCCCGATGACGGGAGCAACAGCCGTCCAGTAGATAAAGTTTTGGCTAAGACGACCGAGCCTTGCGATTTCGATAAAGAAGGGATTTATTTTTCTTTCGACGAATTCGGAAAGAGACATCATGTTTCGATTAAAACGTAGGCCTCCCGTTCCGTTTTAGCGAGATGAAAAATTGAATCCAGTTTGGCAATTTCAAAAACGTTTCGGACAGCGTCAGCGAGATTGAACAAAACAAGTTTCCCACCGTAACGCTTCACTTTTTGAAACAGTTCAATAAAAGTGGCGAGCCCCGAACTGTCAAGGTAGTTGACCTTCCTAAGGTTAATAAGAATTCTGGCCGGCTTCTTCTCAACCAACCCGGCAAATTCAAGCCTGATTTTGGGTGAGGAATTAAAATCAAGCTCGCCTTCGAGCCCGACCACTTCTACGCCTTCCGATCCGCTTTTAATGTGTATCTTCATAGAATCTGCCTTTCAGTGAAGCAGGGGCGGTATTATACGCTGACATCTCGAAATAGTAAACCGGGGCGTGAATACAGAGGCATTGGTTCCGCAGACGCCGTCTCATTCGTTACGTCCTACTAACCCTCAATCTTTTTACCTGAATTTCAACTTACTTGACCACTAAAATAAGCCAAAATAAATGAGCTAAAATGATTATAAAGATTTGACAAAACTAAGTCCATGTGGAAGGTTTTCGGTATCTGGTACCCGTGGAGAGATAGATCAATTTCATGACAAAAAACCCAATCTTTAAATTCACCTCAGCCGTAATGGCAGGCCTGCTTTTATTCGGCTCTCCCAATTCAGCGTATGCAGTATTTGCTGAGTATTCAACCGCAACTTCAACTCAACCTACGACTTCAATTGATACCACACCTCCAACAACTTCTGCAGTTGCTTCTTCATCTGTTACTTCAACAGGAGCCACGGTTGCTTGGAATACCAATGAAGCAAGCACTACCCAAGTTGACTGGGGAACTACTACATCTTATGGATCGAGTACGACATTAAATACAACCCTTGTGACCAGTCACAGCCAGGCATTGAGCAACCTTACAGCCAACACCCTTTATCATTACCGAGTGAAATCTAAAGATGCGGCAGGAAATCTGGGAGTCTCAGGAGATTTTACTTTCAATACACTTCCTCCACCCGATACAACGCCTCCGACGATCTCTGCTACAGCTTCTTCGAATGTGACAGGGACAAATGCGATGATTGCGTGGATGACGAATGAAAAGAGTAATTCGAGCGTGAACTATGGGACCACGACATCTTATGGAAGTACAACTCCGCTGGATCCAAACTTAGTGCTGAATCACAACGCAGCCTTAAACAACCTAGCTTCCCAGACACTTTATCATTATCAAGTGAAGTCTTGCGACGCCGCAAATAATTGTCAGGTGTCAGGCGATTTGACCTTTACAACGTTGGATATTGCGCCTCCGGTGATCTTTGCTGAGGCGGCCTCTTTGGGTACGGGGACAGGGGCGATGATTACGTGGATGACGAATGAAGCGAGTGATACGCAAGTGGACTATGGAACAGAAACAACCTATGGATCAACTGCGACGCTCAATACAGCGCTTGTAACCAGTCACAACCAGGAATTGAGCGGACTCACAGAGAGTACCACTTATCATTATCGTGTGAGATCACGAGATCAGGCAGGGAATTTGAGCATCTCAGGAGATTTTACATTTACAACACTTGATATCACAGCGCCTGTCATTTCCGAAGTTACAGCTACAGATATGACAACCACCAGCGCCGCCATAAATTGGACAACAAATGAAGCTTCAAATGATCGGGTAGAATACTGTGAGGGAGAAAACACATGTAAAACTTCTGCGCAAGATACGACTCCTCTTGAGAATCATTCCATAACTATTACAGATCTTACCGCCGGAACGACTTATAAATACCGCATCATAAGCATGGATCAGGCAGGAAACATTTCAACTTCAACGGACATGACTTTCACAACCATACCACCCGTGACGATAGTTTCCCCGGCCATTGATATGACTACGTAGAGCCCACTTCGAAACTCCCCGGCGAGCCTGAGTTGATCCCACCGCCACCGCCATCCGTCGCGCTCACTTTTATAGATAATACAGTGAACGCTGAATTTCCGGTAGAGAACATGGAGCTAATGGGGCAACCTGGAGATTTCCAGCTTGTGATAAAAGGACCCCAGCCAGCCGATGGTTCCGAGCGTCCTCAACACCAGGTAATTTTTGATGAGGACAATAATGCCAATATTGGCACCGACTTAAGCTCAGGTACAACTTCACTGAAGTCTGCTCATGTGATGGCAGTCCCACTTACTATTAAAGACGGTAGAATAAATCTAACGGAAGAGCAATTAGACGTCCTGGCACTCTCCGGCGAATATGCGATTGATTCTCTCTTGCATCAAGATTTTTCGGGCGTCCCCGATGGCAATTATTTCATTGTCATACTTTACGACTTTAGCGATCGAGCGAAACTTGCAGTATTTTTTAATGTCGCCCTCCCTTCTTCACACAACAATACAATTGCACTTCAGCCAGTAGCCGACGAAAATATTCCTGATCTAGTGTTGCACCATAAAGCTAGGATAAGCATTCTTTCTCAAGTGATTTCCGAGGAATTGCAAGAAATGCGCGACATTGCAAGACGCGTTGGGGCAGACCAAAACATTATGGATCAGATCACCGATCTTGAAGATGAATTTTCCCAACTGATGGCTCGACGCAATGAGCTTTTTCCGCCCGACTCTTCACCGCAGGATATAGCTCTTGGCAATGTGTATGATCTCGAAGGCGATTTGCTGGAGTTCCGGAACGTCAAATCAAACCCCCTGCTTGTTTCGATTCAAGCATTGAATCGGAGAGCCCCGCTATTAAGAGAAATCATAAGAGAAATCCTAGATAGTGACGGTAACGTAATAGGCGTAGAGCGGTATATCGATGATGAACCCCTCCCGACTCCAATACTTCCTCCACCTGATATAAACGGGGACGGCATCGTGGATGGTGTACAACCCCGGCCGATGGACGAACCTGCCAGCTCGGTTGATAGAAACGGAGACGGATCCTTGGACGAAAATGAAGTTGGATATATTGTAGATGCAATAGTCGTTTTAGAAGTACTACGCATAATATCGGAGGACTATTCTCCAATAGCATTATCCGAAGTGTTAGACGATCTC
Organism: Bacteriovoracaceae bacterium; assembly: GCA_023250755.1. Classification (GTDB taxonomy): domain Bacteria; phylum Bdellovibrionota; class UBA1018; order UBA1018; family UBA1018; genus JAHFAC01. Next base: position 4,473 of record JAHFAC010000206.1, read on the forward strand.
CCTAATGATG
>JAHFAC010000207.1:0-2524 GCA_023250755.1 Bacteriovoracaceae bacterium
ACGGACCCCCTCACGTTTTAGGCCACCGATGGATTCAAGGAGACTAGGGTCAAAGAGTCCAAAGTGGAGATTCGAGGGCTGGTAGTTTTCAGAATTTCCGCCAATGATATGCCTCAAAAGCGCCCCTAATGCAGTATTGGCCGGAGGTCCGTCGTGAGGTCGACCTTGGATTCGCTGCAAAATGAACATGCTGGCCAAAATGCCACAGGCGGCCGACTCGAGATAGCCTTCGACCCCAGTGATTTGTCCGGCTAGATAAATAGTCGGATGTTTTTTTAGGGAGAGATCGGGTCTTAAGACCTTGGGTGCGCAGACATAGGTGTTTCGATGGATCGATCCCAATCTCAAAAATTCAGCGTTTTTGAGGGCAGGGATCATTCTAAAAATTTTACTTTGCTCGCCGTACTTCAGTTTCGTCTGAAAACCAACCAAGTTATAGGCTGTTTTTGCCACATTTTCTGGACGAAGCTGGACCACCGCGTGAGGGCGTTGTCCTGTGCGTGGATCGATCAGGCCCACGGGCTTCATGGGGCCAAAGCGAAGACTGTCCCTGCCCGTCGCCGCAATGGCTTCAATGGGTTGACAGCCCTGAAAATATTTTTCTTTCTCAAAAGATTTGGGAGGGACCTTTTCTGCAATCAGAAGTGCATCGATAAAAGCGTTGTACTCAGCCTCAGTGAAGGGACAATTCAAGTAAGCCTCTTCCCCCCCTTTGTCGTAACGGTTGGCGAGAAAAGCGATTGAGAGATCGATTGTTGTCGCATCGATAATGGGCGCGATTGCATCGTAAAAATAGAGATCGCTCGTTCCCCCTGCTTGGTCGCACGCCTTGGCCAGCCAGGAGCTGAGTCCATCCGAAGTGAGGGGGCCAGTGGCCAGGAGGGTGATGGCGTTTTCTGGGGGCTCGGTCACTTCTCCCGAAACGCGTGTAATTTGGGGATGGGAGCTCAGTGTGCGGGTGACGGCTTCTGAGAAAAGATCACGGTCGACACCGAGTGCTTCGCCAGCGGGTACAGCCGAGACTCCCGCTTCTCTCAAAATCAGAGAGCCCACTTGGAGCATCTCGGCCTTGAGCATTCCCGGTGCTGAATCGGGCGATTTCGATTTAAATGAGTTGCTGCATACCAACTCCGCACAGCGATCCGTTTGGTGGGCTGGAGTCATTTTTGTGGGACGCATTTCGTGGAGCAGAACAGAGACCCCTCGCTCGGCTAAAAAATAAGCGGCTTCGCTCCCGGCAAGTCCACTTCCGACAATATGAACGGTGTGGAGATTTTGGTTTATGCTCATGGGTTCCCTGCTTATCATATATAAGGTCACAGGTGTAGGTTCACAGGCGTAGGATTACGGATTATAGGGGGCGCTCCCATTGCTGAGGTCGATTTTTGAGATGGTTGATGTTTTTTTGGATGATCTGGCTGTTCAGCGCCGTTCAAGCCCGCATACGCTTCGGGCGTACAAAGCGGATCTCGAGCATTGGGCGAAGGACTTAGCCACCCATGGAATTTTGAATGTGGCGAATCTCAATGATATTCTTGAAATCTCTCATCTTCGCAGTTATCTCGCTTCTTTTTATGACACTCACGAAAAGACATCGATTTGCAGGCGTCTTTCGGCGATTCGATCCCTTCTCAGGTATTTGAGAGCTCATGGAAAATTGGAGCGGGACATCGGTGTCCTGGTTCCGAGTCCCAAGGCCTCGCGTCCTCTTCCCCGCTTTCTCAAGGTCGAAGAGATTTTAGAACTGCTCCAGGCGCCCGATCGCTCTACGCATTTAGGACGGCGTGATCGCGCCTTATTTGAGTTGATGTATGGATCAGGTCTTCGAGTCGGTGAAGCGGTGGGACTCAACTGTGGAGATTTGAATTTAGAAGAGTGCTGGGTTCGCGTGATGGGAAAAGGCTCGAAAGAGCGCCATATCCCTTTTGGTCCACCTGCTCAGGAGGCGCTGAGGGAGTACCTCGATGCTCCAGGAGTTCCAGATTTTTTCCAGCTATTGCCCTCCGTCGTTCCTCTTTTTATGAATTTTCGAGGGACACGCCTCAGCGCTCGGAGTGTGGCTCGGATTTTAACTAAACACCTGGTGCGAATTGCGTCTTCTAAATCCCTTTCTCCTCATGGGCTTAGACATAGTTTTGCAACCCACTTATTGGCTGCAGGAGCGGACCTCAGGACCATTCAAGAGCTTCTTGGGCATTCACGCCTTTCTACAACACAGCGGTATACGCATGTTGACTTAGGGACCTTGATCGATGAATATCGGGACTCGCATCCACTCAACAAGAAGTGAAACCAAATGGATTTTTTAGTCGATTATCTTCTCGGTTTTTACGGCCCTGCGCCTTACCTGATCGTCCTAGCTATTCTCTTAGCCTGTGGCGTGGGGATCCCCATTCCTGAGGATGTCACCCTTTTTGCGGCCGGACTGATGTCGTATTATGGAGTGACTCAGCTTGGGCTGATGATTTTGATTTGTCTGGCGGGTGTTTTGGCTGGAGATTGTTTTATTTTTTATCTAGGGACA
>JAHFAC010000207.1:2534-4471 GCA_023250755.1 Bacteriovoracaceae bacterium
TTTTGGACGGCGTCTTACCAAGAAGTGGCTTTTTCATAAGCTGTTGCCGGACGATCGCTTAAATGCCGTTAGCAAAAAATTCAATCAAAAAGGGGATAAACTTCTTTTTGCTGCCCGCTTCATGCCGGGGCTTCGAGCCCCGATTTATTTTTCGGCGGGGACGCTCCATATCCCTTTTCGAAAGTTCATCCTTTATGATGGGTGCGCCGCAATGATCAGCGTGCCTACTATTGTCGGTTCTGTGTATTACTTCGGAGACGAATTGGATCATGTGATTAGGGTAGTGCGAAATTTCGAGCATGGGCTCTTTGTCGCTATTCTCTTGGTTATTTTTCTTGTGGCCGCCAAGTGGTACATTACCCATCGTAAACTCAAACGAGGTTAAGAAACAGGTTCTGAATTTGAGTCGAATTATGAGGTTTTTTCTTTTTTCGTTTATTTTTTTGTTGTTGGGCGAAGGTGTTTGGGGAGGTGCTGGGGTGAGCCCTGGCCCCAGTGACAACGATTTGACCCACTGGTGTGGGCAGGTTCGCGGTGCGGTTTCGAAATTGGATTGGACTCTGGAGCCTTGTCAGGGATTGGATTGGAAGGTGGGCGGCACTTCGATCCAGGGGAGTCCTTTGGTTTACGCTGAATTCGGTCCCCTGGTGGCTACCAATACCACGCTTGTGTTTGCGATGGTTCATGCAGATGAGGTGACTCCCCTTTATCTCGGAATTCAGCTCGCTCATTGGCTTAAGGAGCATCAGAGCGAGTTCGCCCTGAGCCGAGTCGTGATCGCTCCGCTCGTGAATCCGGATGGTTTTTTTAATCAGCCACGGACACGAGTCAATATCCGGGGCGTGGATTTGAATCGAAATTTTTCTACCCAGGATTGGAAGGGTAAGGCGCTTCAGGCTTGGAAGAGGCGTTACCGCTCGGATCCCAGGCGATTTCCAGGAAGTGCTTCAAGTTCTGAACCGGAGACGCTTTTTCAGGAGGAGTTGATCAAACGAGTGAGGCCCCAAAAGGTGCTCTCGATTCACGCTCCATTGAATTTTTTAGACTATGATGGGCCTTCGGTAGTTTCTCTCTCAAAGTTTCCACATGACTACGTGAAGGAGTGCTTAAAGCTTCGAAAGCGATTGAAGGCGATTTCGAGTGGTTTTTTTCCTGGATCATTGGGAAATTATGCCGGTCAGGAGCTGGGGATCCCCACACTTACTTTAGAACTTCCAACCGCAGATCCCAAGAAAGCAAATCGGTATTGGGAGCACTTCAAGACCGGGATTCGAACCATGATTGAGTATCAAGTCCCTGATTTTTCCACTCGCGGAACGGCTCTTCCTCGCGCTGCTTCGGGCGGATAAAAAGCAATGTCGGTGATGGAACTCCGTGACGGTTGCGTTGAGCGATGTCCGGGGTGCGCGCATCGGAATTCATCTGCAGATGAAAGCGAGTCACAAAAGCGTGAATGGTTGCGTAAAAAATTATCTCCATGGACAGAAAAACTTGGGCCTATGCGTGCCTTTCAGGGCGAAGCGCGGTGGGGTTATCGAGAGCGCACCTGTCTTAGGGCTGAGTGGAATGGCAAAGCTTGGGAGTTTGGGTTCCGGATACGAAGTCGAAGAGGCGAAGCAGAGTTCATTGCGATCCCAGATTGTCCTGTTCATTCAGCACGGATAAGAAAAATCATCCACGAATTTGCCTCAAAACTACCTGGTCCGGATGTTCTGTCTCTCGTTTTTTTAGTGATTTCGGGTGAGTTGGCCACTTTGGTTCTTAAGTCTTTGCGCTTTCCTGATCTTTCATTTATCAATCGGCTGGATTTTTTCTCACTCGGTCTCATAGGGCTTAAAGGCCTTTGGATTAATCTCAATCCTTCGGCAGGTGAGCGGGTTTTTTCGAGTCGGGGGTGGAGACGGGTTTGGGGAGAGGAGTCGGGACGGCTGAGTACG
>JAHFAC010000208.1 GCA_023250755.1 Bacteriovoracaceae bacterium
GCTCTTGAAGCAGAAAAGGAGATTTTGGATCAGAATCCTTGACGGACATCCTCTTTGGTTACCGCGAGGAGAACTCGGGCTCAAGTCCTTTTACTTGAAAAAGTCAAGGTCTTGGGGAATAGTCCTGCTCCCAAGGGTGGAGCTCACTTTCCAGGGGGAACTATGAAAAAGAGCGGATTCCTATTTTTGATTCTTGGGCTGATCAGCTGCTGTTTGGCTCAGGTGCTCTGTTCAGCTTATGCACAAGACCTGCAAGAAATTACTATTTTTCACACGAATGATCTCCATTCCCATATGCATCCCCCGAAATCAGATGAGTTTGGGCTTGGGGGATTAGCGCGAATGGCCACGTTGATGAAAACTTTAAGAAAGACTCGGGACCTTTCTATCACGGTTGATGCAGGGGATTGGTCCGAGGGAACCTGGTATTACAATCTCGATACTGGCGCCAATATGCTCGAACTCATGAGTCTCATGGATTATGATGCAATCGTTGTCGGGAATCACGACTACTATTCAGGGCCCGATCAGCTGATGGCGACGGTGGAAAAGGCTAAGCCCCACTTTCCGGTACTCGCAGCGAATCTTGATTTTCAGAATTTTTCAGCAGTCGAAAAATTTAAAAGGCAAATTCCTAGTACGGTGATCCTTCAAAGGGGAGGGCTCAGAATCGGTGTGATCGGTTTAACTTATAGTGGTTTTGCCTTTGCTCGATTTTTAAAGCCTGTCATCGCAACCGATCCCATTCAGGTTGCGATCGGGCAAGCCAAAATACTTCGTTCTCAGGTGGATCTCCTGATTGTACTTTCTCATAATGACTTTTCTTATAACGTCAAACTAGCCGGAAAGGTCCCGGGCATTGACGCTGTGATCAGTGGACATACTCACAAAAAAGTGAGCCGCGCTATTTTAGTGAGCAATGGAGGACGTAAAATTCCAGTGGTTGAGACAGGCGCGTGGGGGACATTTTTAGGTGAGTTAAGGCTTCGGGTGAACTCCAAGACCCATGAAGTTGCTTATGCAGGATATCGACTCCACCCCGTCCGTAGCGATCTTCAAGAGGATCCCGCAGTTGCAAAGAGAATTGAATACGAAGACGCTCACCTTGCCCAGGTTTTTGGTGGAGATCCGCAAAGGGTCATCGGCGAGACTGAGATTGATCTCGATCACTCAGACTCTCACCGCGCGAGTCTGGGAGATCTTACTGCAAAGGCTTTGCGCCAAAGCAGTGGGGCTGAAGCAGCAGCTGTCGTCTTGCCGTTTACTGGGGTCCGCATCCCCGTAGGGCTCGTGACTGTGATGGATGCTCACGATGTGATGCCGCATCTGAGCGATATACAAGCCCGCAAGGGATGGACCACAAAGATTTGGAATGCACTGGGTTCGGATCTGAAATTCATTGTCGAGATCCTTTATCTTCCCAATGCAGTTAAGACGGAGTATGCAGGTTTTCTCGCATTTGACCATATGGAAGTCATTTGGATGCCCAAGCATGGGTTGATTGGGATCCCGAGAATTCACGAGATTCAAGTGGACGGAAAACCCCTCGATCCAGTGCGCAGGTATTCAGTGGCTATTGATGATGGAATGCTGGCGGCACTTCAGACTGCCAATGAGAAATTTTACGCGCGGATCGATATCAGTCAAGTCTACGATACCGGGGCCGAGGGTTGGCAGGCAATTCTTGCCTATATTACCCAGTCCAAAAGGCTCACTGTGGAGGAGTTGCGTAACGGTGGTCGCTCCTACACCATGATTGCAGATCCTGCCGTCTATTCTTATGGGATTCGTCAGGATGCTCTGGGTCTTGTGGTGGACGTGGCCAATGAAGGGCTGGCTCCCATGGATGAGGTTCGTCTCAGGTGCCTGTCTGGAGAGGTGGACGATTCGGTTTTATTTGGAACCGATGAGCAGATTTTTTCGGTGATTAACACGGTGGATATTCCTCGACTGAGCCCAGGTGGGATAACATCGGTACACATCCCGTGGAGCCCTCGTGCAGGCCTTTGGCCTGTGAGCTGTGTCCTCTTGGCAGAGCATGATGGTTATTTGGGTAATAGTAAGGCGAATCGCTTGCTCCGGATTCAGTAAATAGGATTCATGGGATCCAGTCTCATTAACCTTGTTTTTTCTCGCATTCTTTCATAGAAACACGCGCAAGCCTGAAGGTAAGGCCAAACTGAAAGTAGAGTAAAAAGGGGGAGTTTTAATGGGATTTTTATTGGGTTTTGTGCTTGCCGCTTCTACGGTGCACGCTGGGACGTGGGATGTGAACCCGTATTACACTTTAGGTTCGGTGAAAGTTCATGAAGTTCAAGGGCCGGGGGTTGAAGTTTACAATGGTCCGAGTCTTCCTGTTCCGGTGCTGCCGCCTGGGCTATCACCCGCACCATCAGGTGATGCCGACTCATCCCAAGTCATATTAGATCAAATCATTAACGGCGGAAAAAAGCTTTGGGCCATTGTTGCTGCGGGCCGCCCTGTAATGAATGTTCAGACTGATTCGGCCAATGCCTTGCCTCAGGGAGTTCACAGTTGGTCAGAGCTTCAAGGCTGGCAGACACCCAAATCAAAAATTTATCAGGTGCAGTATGTCAACCTCTACCAAATGACGGTAGTTGATTTCTCATTTCGCGTTTTGTTTGCTTATGGAGGCAATCTTGGCGGAAAAGGCAATTACCTGAGTTATGTGACAGTGATTCCAGACTTTGTATCTGTGGCTTGGGGCTATCGGTTTGATGCCCAGAGTTCAGTTGTGAATGTGATGAATGCTGGGACTGTGGTCGATCCGCTTGCAGCGATGGAGCTTCAAGTGGAGTGGGGAGTAGAGACCCCTTTGAGAAAAACAAAAAATACCGCAAATTACCTGGTCCGCGGCGATGGCGGTTTCTTAGATTTGAGTAGCGGTAATTTCTAATCCGAACGATAGGAGGATTCTATGAGTGAAACAACAGCTCAAGCTGCGCCTGCTGCTTCGAAAGCGAATTTGTCTCGTAAGACGCTTCGAAAACTGGGCCGAGGCAAACGCAAGCTCAAATTAAAATCTGATCTTGCGCTTGCAAAGACTTATTTTGAGGCGAAATCAAAACGATCTTCTGAAAAGAAGTCTGCATTTCGAAAAAAGAAGAAGAGCAAGAAATAATTCGATCCAGGGGCCTCATGCCTAAGAACACGAGGCTCCTGGATTAAAGTCTAATGCAGTTGTGAGCGAGACCTTAGGTCTTATTCACCTGAAAAATTGGATAATACGCGCTGATTTTTCCAGCCGCATAATTCTCTGCAAGATGCGGAATATCGTCCCAGCTATAGGTTTCACTGTCGACTTGTGGCAGCCAGCCAGTGTCTTCAGCGAATCTCACCGCAGCGCGTCCCTGTGGATAGCGTGCATAGTGGGTGTGGATGTGCATATGCCGCTCGATGCACTCAATGGCCCGAACAGTGGTGACTTTCATTCCTTCTTTCCATCCCGCGGTTGTGACCACGCCTTGTCTGGCCAATCCTCTTAGCGTGGCTCGGATGACAGGGGATCCCACGTAGTCGATAAAAATAGAAACCCCGAGATCCATCGTGTTTTTCTTGACGATATCCAAGAAAATTTCTTCTGATTCGAGATAAGCTTTTTTGTAGACAGGATCGGTGAAGTACTTTTTTTCATCAAAATCGAGATCCGGAAAAAGCCTTCGATCAATGGCTTTGATTCTCATGGACTCTATGAGCTTCAGGCGCTTGTCATCAGATGAGATCATAGCGACGCGGCAACCGCTAAATTGTGCAAGCGAAAGCTCTGCCATCGATACGCCGCCACCCCATCCCCAGACAAAAGGAGCAGGACAGTCCTCCTCTGTCATCTGGAGGCGCCAGCAACCATACGCCAACTTCCAATTGGCCCAAGCCGTGATGTACCTGAGTGAAAAACCAGCCCACTGCGGGTAGCTGAAGGCTGTGTTGTCTGGAATGACAATGACCTGTTTTTCATGGAGCTTCATCTGTTTGGCTAAAACACCCATGGTATTGGGAGCATCATAGGCTAGGATTTTTTCTGGGTAGCCGAACTTGTCCCAAACACCGTTACAGAAAACAAGGCAAGTATCCCCAGGACGAACGGTGGTGACCGCCGAGCCAACTTTTAGGATCCGAACCACTCCTGCATTTCCGATGACGACTTTGTTTTCGCCTCTTTGTTGGCAAATGTCGACAGGTCTCCGCTCAAGAGCGTGAGTCATGTTGCCTTCCCAGCACCCATAAAGAGGTTCGCCCAGGACTTCACATTCCGTGATGTCAGAAAAAGTAAAATTTTCTTTTTTTAGTTGTCCAGGAGTGGGCTTTCTCGGGTCTTCACCTGCATAGAGCACCCAAGCTTCAGTCGTAATTTTTCCAGTATTTTGCACCATTGAATCCATTCCCCCCTTCATGATTTAACCATGGGTTTCACAATCATCAAGTCCTATGTTAGT
>JAHFAC010000209.1:0-3905 GCA_023250755.1 Bacteriovoracaceae bacterium
ACATCACATCTATGCTCACTGATGCCCAACAACTCACCCGAACAGAAACTCCAAAGCCTCATACTTCTATTTTTGAAGGACAATGGAAGGGCTTTCGCACGCCTTCTGATGAAGATCTCTTCACTTCGGTTGCAACTTCAATCGATGCAAAAACGCTCATTACAATTGCAGAAAAAATCAACACCATCCCCCCTAGTTTCCACCTCCATCCAAAGCTCTCCCGCTTCTTCGATGGACGAGTGAAAGCTGTCCATGAAGGGAACGGGATCGACTGGGGCAATGGGGAGACGCTGGCCTATGCCTCGCTCTTGACCGAAGGACATCCGATTCGCCTCTCCGGACAAGATGCCCAGCGAGGAACCTTCACCCATCGCCATTCCGTCTTAAACGATTACGAAACAGGTGAAATCTACTCTCCCCTCAACCGGATTTGTGAAAGACAAGCACAGTTTTCAGTCTACAACAGCCATCTCTCTGAAACAGGAGTCCTTGGCTTTGAGCACGGATATTCACTCGCTGCACCTCGAACACTCGTCATTTGGGAAGCGCAGTTTGGAGATTTTGCCAACGGCGCCCAAGTGATCATTGATCAATTCATCTCAGCCTCTGAATCCAAATGGCAGCGGATGAGTGGGCTCGTGCTCCTGTTACCTCATGGTTATGAAGGACAAGGCCCCGAACACTCCAGTGCCAGGATCGAGCGCTTTTTGAGTCTTTGCGGAAAAAACAATCTTTTTGTTTGTAATTTCACAACTCCAGCACAACTTTTCCACGCACTCAGACGCCAGGTGAAAAGAGACTTTCGCAAACCAATGGTTGTCTTCACGCCTAAAAGCCTCCTGAGACACCCCCTCGCCGTCTCTTCTCTCAAAGACTTCACTGAGAGCGGATTTCAAGAGGTCTTAGATGACCCCACGATCCACTCCGAATCTGACGGCAAAAAAGTGCGCAGGGTCCTGCTCTGCTCGGGAAAAGTTTATTATGACCTCGCCGCAGAGAGAGAAGCGCGAAAACTCCAAGGGATTGCTATTCTTAGGCTCGAGCAAATTTACCCATGGCCTACAAATCGATTGTGCGCCCTTTTGAACCGCTACTCAAACGCCAGTGAACTCTTCTGGGTTCAAGAAGAGCCACGAAATATGGGTGCCTGGCCTTTTGTGTTCAATATTTGGTCTGGCGGATTAGACCAGTTTCAAATCCAAGCTGGAAATCGCCCGATTCGCTACATTGGTCGCGAGATCGGTGCGGCTCCAGCAGTTGGATCAGCAAAGATTCATGAGGCAGAACAAAAAGAATTAGTGGACGAAGCTCTAAAAATGGAGGCCATGAAAAAATGATTTACAATATAGTCACCCCAAGTGTCGGAGAATCGATCACTGAGGTCAGCATCCTAAAATGGTCTAAGCAAAATGGGCAATGGGTTAAAACCGGAGACCTACTGCTTGAAATCGAATCAGATAAAGCCACTGTTGAAGTTGTAGCTGAGCACAGCGGTGTTTTGAGTATCCTCAAACCTGCAGGAGAACGAATTGCAATCGGCACTCCCATCGCAACTATCGATGATGCAGCTAAACCGACTGTAGAAACCACCGAACAAACCAAGCCTACTCCAGCCCCTCTCGCAAAACCTGCTGCAGGGGGAACCTTCCAGTCTGGACCCGCCGTAAGAAAAACAGCTGCTGAGCAGGGAATCGATCTTTCGTCGATATCCGGCACAGGCAAAGACGGACGAGTTACCCAGGGTGATCTCATCGCTCGAGCCACCACGCAAACTGTACCAAAACAATTTGACCGATCAGGAGACCGCCGCGTTCCATTAACACCACTGCGAGCGCGAATCGCTGAACGCTTAGTCCAAGCCCAACATACCGCCGCAATTTTGACGACCTTTAATGAAGTCGATATGAGTGGAGTGAATGAACTGAGAAATAAAAATAAGGACGCATTCAAATCAAAACATGGAGTCCCTCTCAGCTACATGTCTTTTTTTACTAAAGCTTGCATTGAAGCTTTAAAACTAATTCCAGAAGCGAATGCTTCGATTGATGGCAAGGATATTATTTATCATGATTATTACGATATCGGAGTTGCAGTCGGAACCGAACGAGGTTTAGTGGTCCCAGTCATCCCAGGTGCAGATAAGCTCAGCGTACCAGAACTTGAAAAAAAACTCGCAGAACTCGCCACTAAAGCACGAGACGCCAAGCTCTCCATTGCTGAAATGTCTGGAGGCACTTTCACCATCTCAAACGGAGGGGTCTATGGATCCTTGCTCTCCACTCCGATCCTCAACCCCCCTCAAAGTGGAATTCTTGGAATGCACAAAATCCAAGAGCGCCCCATTGCGATCAACGGAAAAGTTGAAATTCGTCCCATGATGTATTTGGCACTTTCGTATGATCACCGTCTCATTGACGGAAAAGGTGCTGTAACGTTTCTTATCCACGTCAAAACTTTTATCGAAAATCCAGCCAAACTAGGAATGGGGCTCTAATTCATGGGTACATCTTCATCTGAATCCAAAAATTTTGACCTAATCGTCATCGGTGGCGGACCGGCAGGTTATGTCGCCGCAATTCGAGCAGCACAGCTCGGCTTCAAAACCGCCTGTGTGGAAAAGCAAAAATCACTCGGAGGAACCTGTTTAAACGTTGGCTGCATTCCCTCGAAAGCCCTTTTAGATTCAAGCGAACACTTCTACCACGCTAAAACAAAACTTCAAAAACATGGTATAATAGTCAGCGAAGTAAAGCTCGACCTCCCACAAATGATGAAACGAAAAGAAGCCGTGGTTCGCCAACTGACCAATGGTATTGCCGGCCTTTTTAAAAAAAATAAAGTGGAATGGATCAATGGTCACGGAAAATTAACTCATTCTACGACAAAAGAATTCCATGCAGTAGAAGTTACAACAGCCAATGGCCCACAACTCCTCACTGCTCCTCGCGTTCTTCTTGCAACTGGAAGTGAGCCTGCTAAACTCTCTGTCCTGCCTTTTGACGGAAAAAAAATTCTGAGTTCTACGGAGGCACTTGAGATTCCTGAGGTTCCCAAACACCTTGGAGTCATTGGTGGAGGCGTCATCGGGCTCGAATTGGGATCGGTCTGGCTCAGGCTGGGATCCAAAGTCACTGTCATTGAGTTTCAGGATCGAATCATCCCTGGGATGGATCGGCAAATGGGAAGTGAGCTCCAAAAAAATCTGTCAAAACAGGGAATGGAATTCAGACTCGCCGCTAAATGCTTGGGCGCAAAGAAAAATGGCGAATGGACAGTGGTCGAAGCTGAAGAGTTGGCAACAGGGAATCATTTCAGACTTGAATGTGATTATGTTCTTGTCGCCACGGGACGAAGGCCCTACAGCAATGAGCTTGGTCTGGATAATGTTGGACTCAAAATCGACAAACTAGGGCGAGTAGAAGTAGATCCCCATTTTCAAACTCAAATTCCTGGAATTTTTGCAGTAGGTGACCTGATCACAGGCCCGATGCTTGCTCATAAAGCCGAAGAAGAAGGCATTGCCGCAGTAGAGCTCATGGCAGGACAAGCTGGGCACGTCAATTACGAAGCAATTCCCAACGTCATCTATACCTGGCCTGAACTTGCCTCCGTAGGTGCCACAGAAGAGGAACTCCAAGCAAAAAAAATAGAATTTCGAGTAGGGACATTCCCTTTTGTGGCTAATGGACGAGCAAAAGCGATGGAAGAGACAGAGGGTTTAGTAAAAATTATCGCTGATGCAAAAACTGATCGGGTATTGGGAGTTCACATCCTGGGTCCTCGGGCAAGTGATATGATTGCAGAAGCCGTAGCCGTAATAGAATATGGCGGTAGCGCAGAGGATATCGCGCGCACTTGCCATGCTCACCCAACGCTGGCTGAAGCAGTCAAAGAAGCGGCGCTAA
>JAHFAC010000209.1:3915-4442 GCA_023250755.1 Bacteriovoracaceae bacterium
CCCATTCATTTTTAAAGCTTGTAGATTCTTAGGGTAAATCATGGGATTGCTGGATCAAAAAAAACCTCGTCCGATTTTAATCGCTGACCCTAATCCTGATTATCTTAAATCGATAGCCAATGACCCCAATGCGAAGCAACTCCCTCCCCTCTTGGTGACTAATGGAAAAGAGGCGCAACTCAAGCTCTCCAATCCTACTCAGCCCATTGCTGGTGTTTTTGTAAATCCAAATATTGTTGAAACTGACGCAATCTCAGTCATCCGCTGCGCACACCAACATCGCCCTGCTACTCCGATTTACATTATCCATGACGGATCATCTGTTTTTACAGAAGAACAACTCAAACAACTTCCGATTCAACAGATTCTGAACAAATCCACTCCTTTTTCTGAAATGATTCGCAAAGTAAACCCTGCTGGACTTTTTTTCGATGCACAGAGTGCTCTTGGCGATGCGGGAGGCCATCAGGATCGATTGAATTCAGAAATCACGGCCGAGGACCAGGCTTTTCTACCCATACGCGCAG
>JAHFAC010000210.1 GCA_023250755.1 Bacteriovoracaceae bacterium
CAGGTACGTTTGGCATTGGGATTCGCAAAAACAAAACCAGTCCCATTCAATCCATCGCTGAAATCAAGCTCGGTTCCAGAGAGATAGAGAAAGGACTTGGTATCACAAACGACCTTTACGCCGTCATATTCAAAAACTTTATCGTTCTCGGCTGGAAGCTGACTGTCAAAACCCAGTTTGTAACTCATACCTGAGCACCCACCGCCCACCACCATCATACGAAGCATCGCTCCCGTCGCTGTGGGATCAGTCTCCTGGATCCGTTTGATCTCGCGGACCGCCTTCTCACTCACCTTAATCATGGATTCCTTGCCTCCTTTTTCTTTAAATAATCTTTAACCGCCGATTTAATCGCGTCCTCTGCCAAAACTGAGCAATGGATCTTAATGGGAGGAAGCGACAGTTCCTTTACGATGTCCGTATTCTTGATCGACATCGCCTCATCTACTGTTTTTCCCTTAATCCATTCAGTCGCCAAAGACGAACTTGCGATCGCACTCCCACAACCAAAGGTTTTAAACTTTGCGTCTTGAATCACACCAGTCGATTCGTCAATTTGGATTTGAAGTTTCATCACGTCCCCACATTCGGGCGCTCCAACAAGCCCGGTCCCCACATTGGACGCAGATTTATCGAGACTCCCGACATTTCGAGGATTCTCATAATGATCAATGACTTTTTTGGTATAGGCCATAACCCACTCTCCCCATCTAGTGATTCGCTGTCCATTGTACGTTCTTCAAATCCACGCCCTCTTTCGCCATTTCATACAGTGGCGAAAGTTCGCGGAGCTTCGTTACTGTGCTCACTACTTTTTCAATTGCGTAATCAATCTCTTCATCGGTCGTAAAGCGACCTAATCCGAAACGGATACTCGTGTGCGCCAGATCTTCACCGACACCGATCTTTTTCAAAACATAAGAAGGCTCCAAGCTTGACGAAGTACAGGCTGATCCACTTGAAACAGCCAATTCCTTCATTCCCATCATGAGAGATTCACCCTCTACGTAAGCAAAGCTCACATTTAAATTATTTGGAAGCCGTTCGGTAGGGTGTCCGTTCAAGTAAACTTCATCCAATTTTGCCCGAATTCCATCCCAAAGTTTTTCGCGTAAGCGATTCAGCCGCGCCGACTCTTCAACCATCGTTCGGCCGGAAATCTCCATGGCTTTGCCCAGTCCAATAATCCCTGGCACGTTGAGTGTCCCCGAACGCATTCCACGTTCGTGTCCACCCCCATGGATCATCGGCGAAAGCCTGACTCGCGGATTCTTACGGCGAATGTAAAGAGCACCGATTCCCTTGGGTCCATAAATTTTGTGGGCAGAAAGCGAGAGAAGATCAATGCCCATTTTCTGCACATCGACCGGAATTTTTCCAATCGCCTGGACCGCATCGGTGTGGAAGAGCACGCCCTTTTCCTTGCAGACTTTCCCAATGGCTTCGATCGGATTGAGGGTGCCGATCTCATTATTAGCAAACATCACAGAAACTAAAATCGTCTTAGGAGTAATTGCCGCCCGGACATCCTCTGGGCTGACCCGGCCATAGGAGTCTACCGGAAGATAGGTAATCTCAAAGCCCTTGGACTCCAAAAATTGGCACGCATCCAGAATCGCCTTGTGCTCAATCGGCGAGGTAATGATGTGATTGCCTTTTTCGCGATACATTTCGGCAACACCGACCAAAGCTAAGTTATCGCTTTCAGTGGCACCGCTCGTAAAGATGATCTCTTTATCAACCGCACCGATCAAGCTCGCAACTTGAGCGCGGGCATTCTCGATCGCCGCCTCGGCCGTCCATCCATACTCATGGTTGCGGCTCGCGGCATTGCCAAAAACCTCAGTAAAATAGGGCATCATTGCTTTGAGAACTTCAGGATCCACTGGCGTCGTTGCATGGTAATCGAGATAAATTGGAAATTTCATAAAAAAGACTTCCCTTCCCCTCTCAAATCCGCAAGGCGAATTCCGGAGAGAAAACCCATCACTTTCTGGTTTAAATCAGCCATGAATCCTTTCACCTCACAGCGACAGCTGTACTCGCATCCACCCTCGGCTTCTTCTGATAAATTCGCTTCGCCCACTCCCTGTGCCAAAGGAGCGCAGAGGACTAAAGCCTGAGGGCCTTCCATCGCTTCAAGAAATTCTGCCAAAGTCACCTGTTCGAGTGATCGACTGAGGGCATAGCCACCATGAACACCCTGAGCCGAATGGATCAATCCTGAATCGCGAAGCCTTTGTAAAGTTTTGGCTGTAATCTCAAAAGGCAGACCATAGTGATCCGCGATTTCGCGCGCACTTACAACGCCCTCGGGGTTCTCTTGATTTTTACGACCAATGTGGCGCAGAGCAATCAAGCCATACTCGGTCGTTCGCTTGAGTTTAACCATAAATTACTACCTTTTTTCGGCTCTCATGATGTACGACAGATACAGTCCGAGTTCAATAGAGGAAATCATTAGCAGAGAGGGCTATACTTCCCTCTCAGTATCCTCTTTTGGAGGAACGAAGACAATAGTCTGAATTTATTAATAATTATAATAGGTTATGATTGAGCCAAGACCCTTACCTGAGCCAAAACCAAGAGCCTCATCAGAAACTATTGGATAGAAGCTGATCAGGTGCCTAGGAATTCGACATAACTAAGAAAGACTATCAAAATCGAGAAGATCCGCCCGACTCATCCCTGCTGAAGGCAACTCCATCCCCAAATCTTAGTCGAAACGAAAAATAAATCATTGATTAGGCGATATGAAATAAACATGTAATTTTAGAGTCTTATAATTTTTTAGGCTAATCACCCAAACGGCACGCCTCGTGAAATGAAATATTCATTATGGAAAAAATATCAGTTCAAAAAAAGACAGTGACTTTGGTTTTTGCGCTTTCACTCGTAAGCTTTTTCTCATTCTCAGCCAAGGCAGATCAAAGCACTGCCCGGCTTTCAGCCATCGAGAAACGGATCAAGGCCGAGGAGAGCTATCTACAAGCGCATTCAGAAGATAAAGACTCCCGAGAATACCGAGACCACGCCAAGGGATTAGAATTTTGGCAAAAGCAGAAAGAAAAAGTGACTGAGGCTTCAAGCATCTCTACTCAAAGAGCATCCGCCATCCTTGCGCAAGAAGAAATCATAAGAGAAAAAGCCCGCGAAAAAGATGACCAAGAATATAAAAAAATCCGCACTGAAAGAGAAGCATTCGAAAAAAACCATCCCAAGGCCGCTGCCCGAGCCGCTGAAAAAGCGAATCCAGAAATGACCCCAGAGCGTCTACAAAAGGCTCTCCAACAAGCAGAAAAGGACTTCGAAAAAAATGGTCCTCTCGTTTTAGGCCCGAGAGATGGCTTTATCGACGGAGTTGCTGTCGGTCCCGCGGCTGCACAAAGAACGCGTGAAGAAGCTGCAGCTATCCGCGCCGAAATAGAAGAAGTTCAAAAGCGTCATGACGAAAGAGTCATCCAAATTGCCGACCGAGAAAAAGAGATCACGGCCCTCAAGGCTAAGATCAAGTCCGACAAAGAACGCGCTGAGCGAGAAAGAAAAGATTTTGACGAAACAATGAGAAAAGCGCAAGAAAGTCAAAAGCGGATCCAAGATTTGATTAAAAAAACCGATGATCTCGGTAAAAAAGTTCAAGAACAACAGGCCGCTCTTGAAACCTGGGGCAAGGATTTTAACAATAAAAAGGATGATCTCTTAGAAGCCATGCGCAATGTCGTCAAGGTGGATGAAAAATTGATACAAATTATTTCAAAAAAGAAAGAGCTACTCGTAAAAGAACGAGATCAAGCAATAGCTATAAAAGATGCGAGGCAAAGCGACAGTCTTTTAAAACCTGAAGCTGGCTCTACTGAATCGAGTACCGCTAGGGCTGCTGAAACTACGTCTCAGACTGCGCAGTCAGGGGCTGCAAACTAATCGTTAATCCTCTCCAAAAACACCAACGTCTCCACATGGTGGGTCTGAGGGAAAAAATCATAAGGCTGAATTTCGCAAACCCGGTACTTGGCATCGCACAAAACCGACAGATCCCTGGCCAGAGTTCCGGCACTACAAGATAAATAAGCAATGCGCTGAGGCCATCCCACATCCACAAGCCAGCGAACAACCGCTGGCTCTAACCCCAAACGCGGTGGATTGGCAAAAACTAGAAATCGACCCGACTTCACACCGCCGCCCCTCCACTCCTGAATCTGCGGCAGGCGCTCTGAGGTCCGCCCACGTAAAATTTTGTAAATCGAATTTTTATCCATCCCACTCTCACGGTAAACCCCACTTCCCCCACTTAGATTCACCTCTGCATACCTCACTGCCTCGCCCCCCAACTCGACGCCCAGACAATCCGCTCCTCGCTCTAACCAAAGCCGCATTGAAACTCCGATCCCTGAATAAAGATCGAGAATTTTATCCCCTGGCCTAAGGTCAAGAA
>JAHFAC010000211.1 GCA_023250755.1 Bacteriovoracaceae bacterium
TCGTCCCCATGCATTGATGGAGCTAGCGTCCGCTGCTCAAGGTCGGTATTGGAATATCACGTCCGATGAATCTGAAGTGGATGAGCTTCTACAAGATATGGGAGCCTTGGGCCGGACGGATTACGCCGAGCGAAGATATGTAGTTTATGAAGAGCGATTTCAATTTCCTCTTGCACTTGCGGTGCTTCTCTTGTTTTTGGAGCTTTCGATTCCCGCTCGGCGCTTGATTTTGCTTGGAAGTATTTTACTCAGCGGGCCTCTTCTCGATGCGTCTTGGGCTTATGGAGGCGTTGAATCTTATCTGGAAAATGAAAAAGGACTCAAAGCCTACCAGGCGGGAGATTTAGAAAGCGCCAAGAAAAAATTCGGGTCAGCCCAAGCGCTTGAACCCACGAGACCCGAATTAAAATACAACCAGGGAGTGATTCAGCTCCAAGAGGGAGACCTCGAGGGCGCGGTTCAGGGATTTTCGGATGCGGCAAAAGGCGCAGAAGAAAAAAAAGACCCCACTCTCGCAGGAAGATCTTACTTCAACCTAGGGGTAGCTCAAAGTCAGAAGGGAGCTTTCTCTGATGCACTCAAGGCCTATCTCGGTGCGATAGACTCAGCACGGGAGGTTCATGATTCTGCATTGGAAGAGGAGGCTAGAAAAAATATCGAGCTTTTAGAGGTTGAAAAGAAAAAGCAACAACAGCAAAAAGAATCTCAAGACAAGCAGGCAAGCCAAGATCAGAATTCTGATTCCACAGGTGATCCAAAAGAGAGTGATGGAAAAGATCCAAAACAAGATAAAAATAAAAACGGAAATGAAGATAAGAAATGGTACAAAAATCCAAAGCGGGGAGTCAAGAAACGGGATTTCAAATCAGAGCAGATGTCCAAGGAGGACGTAAATCGCGTCATGGCGGAACTGTCTAATCGTGAGCGAGAACTCCAGTCCCGCTTAAAGAGGCAGCAGGGAAATCCACAGTCAACGGACAAAGATTGGTGAGCGAGATAGGAATGAAATTATCTCAGAGGCTGTTTCAAAGTGTTTTGGCGGTTTTGATTGCGTTAGGGGGAGGGGCCATTCACTATGCAGGTGCCGGCCAATTAAATTTTTCTGTGCAAGTAGATCGCAATCAGATCAGCGTCGATGAGAGTGTTTCACTAAAACTTTCCATTGAGGTAGAAGATATTGGTAAAATCAAAACACCTCATTTCTCAGCACCTGATTTTGATGTGGTCAATGAGTTTACCAGTACATTTGTGCAGTCCTATTACGATAACGGAAAATTCGGCGCCAAGAATACGCACCAAATCACCAAAGTATTGAGGCCCAGAAAAACAGGGAATCTGACCATCACAGAGCTTCAGGTCGAAGCCGACGGAAAAGTCTATACTTCACCTCCGATTCAGATTCAGGTGGGAGCCAGTGGTGCAGGGACACCGCCACCCCAAAATTATGGGGGATCAGGTGTTGGTCTTAGAGGTGCAGGAAAGAGGGCACCGGGACGCGGTTTTTTCTTAAGGGCTGAGCTTGACAAACAAAAGGCATTTAAAGGGGAGCAGATCATTGTCAGTTTTTACCTTTATCGCCGAGTCCGGGTTTTTCAGGCTGAGGCAAGTCGATACCCGACTTTTAATGGTTTTTTAAGAGAAGACCTGGAGATTCCAATTCTCCAGGGGCGATTGGACGCTGAGGCAGTGGCGCTGGATGGGGTCGTTTATGAGCGATCATTGGTCGCTCGATTCGCAGCTTATCCCATTAAAGAGGGGCGGCTTAAAATTGACCCGCTTTCAGTGAAGCTCAATTATCAAAACGATCAGCGGCAAATGGGCCAAGAAGGGGGAGACGATGTATTTATGAATCTCTTTTCTCAGCTCACCCCTATGACGGGTACGGCGGATAGTGAACCGGTTTACGTCGAAGTTTTATCCCTTCCACAAGAGGGCATGCCTCCCTCTTTTTCAGGTGGGGTGGGTGATTTTTCAGTCACTTCGGCAGTGGATAAAGCCGAGGTCAAGGCTAACGAAGCGGTGACTGTGACGGTCAAGGTCGAAGGCCGCGGAAATGTCGCTGCGATCGAAGAGCCTAAAGCCAAGTGGCCGGATACCGTAGAACTCTATGATTCCAAGGGAAGGGCGAAGACTGGGCACGGAGGGACGGGTGAGAAGATTTTTGAATTTTTGTTGATTCCGCGGACACCCGGAAAATTGAAACTCCCTGGGCTTGAGTTCAGTTTTTTTGATCCTGTAAAAAAACAGTATATGACTCGCACTTCTGGGCCGATTGATCTCACCGTGCTTGAAGGGGCACCGGGCTCCGCACAGTTGCCCCGCTCCAAGAGTTCTACCGCGGTAGGGGCGGAGGAGGTGATTCTAGAGATTCACGGGATCAAGCC
This sequence comes from Bacteriovoracaceae bacterium, assembly GCA_023250755.1. GTDB lineage: Bacteria > Bdellovibrionota > UBA1018 > UBA1018 > UBA1018 > JAHFAC01. The sequence goes on from JAHFAC010000211.1 coordinate 2,385, forward strand.
GCTCACAGAGGGGGCGATACCTGCTTCCTCGCTTAAAATACATTGGACACGAGGGCTCATACTTCTGCCAGGTGTTGCGCTCCTTTTTTTATTGGGTCTTGGGGGTTGTGATTGGATCCGTCAAAGACGTCAACAGCAGAAGAGGCACAAAGTAAGTGTGTCAAAAAGTTGGCAGGGACTTCGTTCTCAAGCGCGTCAGGTTCAGCCAAATGGAATATCACAACAAGAATTGATTCAGATTTATGAGCTTCTGTCTGGTGCGGTTTACGATGGAATTGACCGAGCTTACGACCTGGGTGCGCGCTCACTTTCACGTCAGGCGCTTGAAGAAATCCTAGTGAGGCAGCGGGCTTTGCCACTCGAAACCTGGCGACGCTTATCTGAGCTCCTGGAATATGCAGAAATGATCCGTTTTGCGAGTCGGACCGGGGTAGTTTCTGAGCTCGATGCGCGTAGTCAACTGGAGAAGTGGATTAATGAAGGCCAGGCACTCGAAGAAGAGATGAAATTTTTAGCAACTCGGGCTATAACAGATAGTCGGGGCTGACATGGTGTTCACCCCATTTAAAAGGAGAATAAACGATGAGCATGGGAATCAGTGCGAAAGCGCGCTTTGATACGATTCGAGAAATCACAGGACGTACCCCCCGAAAGTTTGATCCCCCCCGAGACGAGAACGGAAAGAGACTCCGCATTTCAGAGTTCTTTGGTGCGCATACTTTTGATCTCCATCGGATGTGTGAAAAACTGCCGAAGGATGTTTTCACTAAGCTCAGCCAAACCATTGAGATGGGCAAGAAGTTAGATCTTGAGATCGCCAATACGGTTGCTCATGCGATCAAAGAGTGGGCGCTTGAAAGGGGCGTGACGCACTTTTGCCACTGGTTTCAACCGCAGACGGGCTCGACCGCTGAGAAGCATGATGCCTTTCTGACTTTTGATGATCATAATCGCCCGATTGAAAAATTTTCTGGATCTCAGCTGATTCAGAGTGAGCCCGATGCTTCGAGTTTTCCTTCAGGTGGAATGCGGACCACATTTGAAGCCCGAGGTTATACAGCTTGGGATCCTTCCAGTCCTGTTTTCATCATGGATTCTGCAAGCAGCAAGACCCTTTGCATCCCCTCAGTTTTCATCAGCTATCACGGAGCCGCCTTGGATGAAAAAACCAGCCTGCTTCGGAGTATGGAGATCCTTTCTCAAAAAGCGTGCGATCTGCTTCATCTTATTGGTGAAAAAGAGGTGAAGCGAGTGGTTCCGACCCTCGGGGTGGAGCAAGAATATTTTCTGATCGATCGAGCTTTTTACAGCCTTCGCCCGGATCTCGTGATGACCGGTCGGACTTTGCTGGGAGGGCAACCTCCGAAAGGCCAGCAGCTCGAAGATCATTATTTCGGCAGTATCCCGGCCCGGGTTCAGGCGTTCATGGCAGAGATGGAGTATGAACTTTACAAGCTCGGTGTTCCGGTAAAAACACGGCATAATGAAGTGGCCCCAAGTCAGTTTGAGTCGGCCCCGATTTTTGAAGAAGCAAATATTGCGACTGACCATAACCAGCTGGTGATGGAGGTGATGCGTAAGGTGTCGCTTCGGCATAATTTGGCGGTACTTCTTCACGAAAAACCGTTTGCTGGCGTGAACGGCAGTGGCAAACATAATAATTGGTCAATGATGGTGACGGCGAGCAGTTCGGATTTAAATGGTCAGAACCTGCTCGAGCCCGGCAAGACCCCGCATCAGAACTTGCGTTTTCTCCTGGTTTTGGCGGGAGTGCTGAAAGGCGTTTATCATCACGCAGGCCTTCTTCGCGCAGGCATCGCGTCCTCAGGCAATGATCATCGCCTGGGAGCTAACGAGGCGCCTCCTGCAATTATCTCCGTGTTTTTAGGGGATCTATTGAGCCGAATTTTAAATGAGATCGAAACCGGTACGGGGATGGATCAAAACCCCGAGAGTGCTGTGATTAAACTCGGCGTGAGCAAGTTGCCCGAGGTGATGCGAGACAATACGGATCGCAACCGGACGTCGCCATTTGCGTTTACAGGC
>JAHFAC010000212.1 GCA_023250755.1 Bacteriovoracaceae bacterium
CTAATTTCGTCTTGTAGTGCCAATACTAATGCTGGATCTGATATTGTGAGTGGCTTCATGCCACCATTATCTCAGAATCCTATATTATGCGCAATTATTTAAGTCGCTGAGTATAATTGGGGAATTTAGTTCTCTGGAGAACCTGTAATGTTTATGTCGCACATACAACTCCCTTTAATTAAGATTTGGATTGCTGAGAAATTAGAAAATGAAGCTGCTTAGCTTTTTTTACAATCACAGCCCCCACACTGAGAGCTCGGCTTTTCCTGAGATTTGATCTTCATCGCAAGCCGCACCCACTGTCTCTTGAGTAGAAAACCAGCAACGGGCGCTGCTAAGTAAGATTTAAAAAATCCTCTCACTAAATATAAAAAGGTAATCCCAACAATTCCAAGAGCAATCCATTCTTGGTTCATCTGCTTCACCCCAGTCCCGCCCACAAAGCTAAGTGGTATGTGATGTAAGAACCTCCATAGGCCAAGATGGTCATGTAAAGAAGCATGAAGGCTGGCCAGCGCAAGGAATTGGTCTCACGCCTCGTCACTGCTAAAGTCGAAAGACATTGGCAAGCTAGAACATACCAAATGAGCAAACTCAGTGCTGTCGCCAAGCTCCAGTCTTTGGCTAAAACCTGACCCAGAGCACCGCCACTTCCTTCAGCACGTTCACCTTTCTCAACTGCATACACAGTCGCGAGCGAACTCACCATCACTTCGCGCGCGGCAAAACCAGGGATCAAAGCAACTGCAATTCTCCAATTAAACCCAATGGGTCTCAGTAAAGGTTCAATCAAGTGCCCTGTTTTCCCAGCATAACTATAATGAATCGCTGGTTCTACCGCTGAAGCAGGCGGCTTCGGATACGATGCTAAAAACCAAAGCAGAATAGAGAGAGATAAAATCACAGTCCCCGCTCGTCTTATAAAAATTTTTGACCTCTCTAGTAATCCCACAAAAACACTCTGAAGACTGGGCCACTTGTAAGTAGGCAGTTCCATCAAAAGAGAGGGTTTGGGCCCGCGAAAAAAAGTTTTCCGTAACACAACGGCCATAAAAAGAGCGGCAAATATTCCGGCCAGATAAAGCCCGAACATTACAGCCCCCTGAAGTTTGAGTGGACCCAAGACAGTGACGTTCGGAATAAACGCAGCAATCAAAAGCGAATAGACCGGAAGCCTTGCAGAACAAGTCGTGAGCGGTGCAATCAAAATCGTGGTCAGGCGATCTCTACGATTCTCAATCGTCCGTGTGGACATGATCCCAGGAATCGCACAAGCATAAGAAGATAGAAGTGGAATAAACGCTCTCCCATGCAACCCCACTCTGCCCATCAACCGATCCATCAAAAAAGCAGCGCGAGCCATGTAGCCCGAATCTTCCAAGAGTAAAATAAATAGAAAGAGGATCAAAATCTGTGGCAAAAAAACCAGAACAGACCCCACTCCTGTGATCACTCCGTCTACTAAAAGACTTCGGAGGGCCCCTTCTGGCATTAATTTTCTAACCGTATCTCCTAAAAAGGAAATTCCAGATTTTATCCAGTCCTGTGGCACCGTAGCCCAAGTAAAAATAGCTTGGAACATCAGACCTAAAACTAAGAAAAGTAAAACCGAGCCCCATACGGGATGCAAAACAACTCGGTCTATTTTATCCGTCCAAAGAGAAGGCTTGGGAGCTGTTTTTACAGAAAGGCTCAAAACCCGATCGACCTCAGAAAATCGTGCGCGAATATCAACGGGAGAGGGCAAAACCCATTCGGTTTGAAAATCACGAACCGCTTGACCGTATTGACCCTGCTTTAATTCTTTTTCAACTTGAGAAAGAAGCTCAATGATTCCTTCTTTTTTAACCGCAACGGTGGGAACCACTGGCACGCCTAACTCGCGAGATAGAACGTTCAGATCAAGAACCAATCCACGCTTTTCCGCCAAATCCATCATGTTTAGAGCTAAAACAAGAGGTTTTTTGAGTGCCTTCAGTTCCAAAACCAATCCCAGATTTCTCTCCAGATTGGTTGCATCTGCAACCGCTACGAGAAGAGTCGGAGCTTCTTCGGTGGTCACCCTCCCTAAAATCACATCGCGAGTGATGGTCTCATCTGGAGTTCTAGAATCCAAACTGTAAGTTCCAGGTAAATCTAAAATACTGAGAACCAACCCAGAAGGCGTACTGGCTTTCCCTTCTTTGCGCTCCACCGTAACGCCGGGATAATTGCCTACTTTTTGTCGCCCACCAGTGATCGCATTAAAGAGAGAAGTTTTTCCGCTGTTTGGATTTCCGGCTAAGGCTATTCTCATTTAATTTTAACCTCAATCAAGTTTGCATCACTTCTCCGAAGCGCTATCAAAGCTCCACGCACCCGAACTGCAAAAGGATCTTTTCCAAAAGGAGACTCATGCAAAACGTCGACCTGAGCTCCTTCGAGCAACCCCATTTCTAAAAGTCTGCGCGAAATGATCTCTGTTCCTTCGACAGAAACGATGGTGCCTGACTCGCCTTTTTTTAGGCTCCCTAAACGAACCGTCACACTCATTGGAGTAAATCCTCTACGTGATTAATTCCTTCTTTGAGTAGGTTTTCAATATGCTCGTCGTCTAATGAATAATAGGAAATCCGTCCATCTCTTCGCACTTTGACGAGCTTCAGATTTCGGAGAGTTCTGAGATGGTGACTCACCGCTGGCTGACTCATCCCAATCAGATCCGTGATTTCGCCCACACAAAGTTCTCTTTTCGAAAGTGCCCAAACAATCTGAATACGAGAAGAATCCCCCAGTGCCTGAAACGTCTCAGCTAAAAGAAAAAATAGCTTCTTGGATTTTAACCCATCTGGGATTTGCGTCCTCAGATATTTATTAAGTGATAGCGGTGCTGTGAGTTGTCCCATATATAAACATGTGCTTATGTGTTTATATAAAAGAAGTCAAGGAGCAAGAATTTTTATACTGGGCCACTCCGCTGCGGAGTGATATGAGGTGGAAGCTGGCTTTGCAGGAGAGATGTCCGAGTGGTTGAAGGAGCACGCCTCGAAAGCGTGTGAGGGGGAAACCCCTCCGAGAGTTCGAATCTCTCTCTCTCCGATTGAATCCGCCATCCTATAAATCGTGAATAGACTCAGCACATTTTGCTCGATAACATTGACTTATGTCAGATAGACAGCTCAGAATTTTGATGGCATGGCTTATTCCGCTCATTTTCACCGTAATCGGGCCTTACACGGTAAATGACTTGGCAGGTTGGATCGCCCACGGCCAATATTTCCTCGATCATCATCAGATTTTGAGGAATGATATTTTCAGCGTTCTTCCAACTCCGCCCTTAGTATATCCGGCCTGGGGTATCTCCGTTATTTATGCCCTGATCTACCGAGCGACAAATTTGACGACGGTCTGTCTCTTTCATTATGCACTTCTCATCTTGTTGCTATGGTTTATCTATCGCAATTCCATTCTCAAATTATCTGATCTCTCCAATAAAGTCGCCCGATGTAGCATGTATGCTTTTTGGCTGGGAGCCTTTGCCGCATTGGGCGAAAGGCCAAGCATGGTCGCTTTAATCCCACTGGTCTTATCCTTTCTCGAAGTAGCAAAAATCCAACAGCTATCCGATATCAGGTTCAAAACAATCATAAAATTGTGCCTCCTAAACGTGCTTTGGGTAAATATTCACGGAAGTTTCGTCTTACTGTGGTTAATGCTGACATGGAAATCTATATGGCTATTATTTGCGGAACGCCATGATGGATTCACGGCTAAACTCTTCATGCATCTACTTATTTGCCATTTTTTAATTGGACTATCTACGTTGCTTAATCCTTTCGGAGCAGAAGTATTTCCTTATATCCTGGAGACGATGCAACGCTCCCGAGGGCGAATGATCTCGGAGTGGGAGCCGACAACTCCGATCGCACATCTCCCGACAGGATTTTTATACTTTGTACTTGTCGCCGGGGTGGTTTTTATTCTGCATCGATGGCGCAAAAGGCGAAACTTTTGGGTAATCGTCTCCAACCCGTTTTTTGTATTGCTACTGAATGGTGCCACAGCTATTCGCAATGCAACCCTCCCGTTTGTCGTACTTCTCCCGACCCTAGAGCTCAATGGGCTTTTGGACCATCGGGATAAGCCCCTCGAAGTACTCAATAAGCCTCGCTTTGAAAACTATCTGAAACTCATTCTATTTACGGTGATACTGGTTTTTGTATTTCCAGCTATGAAACCAAAAATCTCGTCATTCCTTCCGCCTCACCAACGCGAGGTGTTTGACAACACTGCTCCAATGAAAATTGTAGCCGCAATCCGAGGGACGGGAAGGACGTGTCCAATATTCAATGCATGGGAGGTAGGCAGTTTTCTACTACTTATGCTACCGAACAAAATATATGTTGACGGGAGAAATATTATC
>JAHFAC010000213.1 GCA_023250755.1 Bacteriovoracaceae bacterium
TTCCAAACCCTGGCTTTTGCTTTCCGGAAAAGAGGAGGTCGGTCAGAAGATTCGGGAGTCCTTTGCGCATCTTTTTCTATCTTATCGAATCGGAGATCGAGAGGCCTTTGAGCAAGCGGCCTTAGCTACACGGCTTGCGGTCGAAGGACAAATCAAGAATTGGGATGAGGGGCAAAGTCGAAAAATTCGGGTGGAGGCATTTTACAATCAGGTTCGTCCTTTTCTTTTGGCTTGGGTCCTTTATTTGATTGCAGCCCTTCTTTGGTTGCTTGCATTTCAGAAGACGGCTCTTGGATTCACTTTCTCCGGTGTTTTAGTTCATGTATTGGGAATTGCAGCGCGCTGTTATGTCTCGGGCCGTCCCCCCGTTTCAAATATGTATGAGTCTATGATCTGGGTGATGTTGGGGATTTTAATTTTTGCCCTGATCCTTTATTTTTTTACTCGTCGTGGAGTCCTTCTTACGGTGGCGTGTAGCCTGGCCACTTTGGGCCTGGTGATTGCTGATGCTTCGCCAACGATCATGGACTCAGCCATTCATCCTCTGGTGCCGGTTTTACGGAGCAATTATTGGCTGACGATTCATGTGCTGACCATTACTTTGAGTTACGCCGCTTTTGCTCTCGCCTTTGGATTAGGCAATATTGCTCTTTTTCAATATTTCAAACAAGGATGGGGGGGCGTTTCAACCCAGGTGAATGATGCACAGAGTGCAGTGGGATTAAACCAGTTAGCCTATCGAGCGATGCAATTTGGCGTGGTTTTATTGGCAGCCGGAACCATCTTGGGAGGAGTTTGGGCAGATTACTCTTGGGGTCGTTTTTGGGGTTGGGATCCCAAAGAGGTTTGGGCTCTGATTGCATTGCTGGGGTATTTGATTGTTCTCCACGCTCGGTTTACGGGTTGGATTGGCCAATTTGGTTTTTCGGTTTGCAGTGTCCTTAGTTTTTTGAGTGTAGTCATGGCCTGGTATGGTGTTAACTTTGTTTTAGGACAAGGGCTTCATTCCTATGGGTTTTCAAGCGGAGGTCAGGGGTGGGTTGGGCTTTTTGTAGGACTTCAGATCGCCTATGTTGGGGGAGTTGCTGCCTTGCGGTCAAGTAGCTTAGTTAAGAAAAATTCCATTGTAAAATAGTCCAGAATTTGTTACGCAATGCATTATGAAATTTAAAATCGCTTTGTTCTGCGGAATTTTACTCAGCGCTTTTTGCCAAGCGCAAGAGCCACGGAAAACATGGAAGTCTGCCGAGACTTTGAGTGGCCTCTTCGATGCGAGTCAGGTGATGATTCAATTTGAGAAACTCTCGAGCGGAAGCTGTGAAGGAATTTTGTGTGGGTTTTGCAATCCTGAATTTTATTCTGAAATCTCAGTGTTCAGGGTAGGGGATCGTCATACATTTTCGGCTGATAAAACAGAGATTAAGTCTATAAGCCCTTTCTTTTTTGACAAATTACCTCCTCAAAACAATAAAACCTTGGAAGGAAAGGCAACCGAAATCATGATTTCGGGCAGTGAAATCAACATGACATTAGCTGGACTCAAAGTGCCTCCTCTTGAGAATTTCCAGAACTTGAATTGGGAAATTGAAGTAAATGGAATTGAGATCACTTTTCATCAATGGGGAATTTTTGACCACTTGGCATTTGGAAAGCCTCTCAGGATCAATTTTCCCAGCCCCAAGCTCGTTGAGCGCAATCCCGATGGAAGCAGTTTTTTGATTCCAGGTAAGCCTGTCGCCTTTGAAATCAAGGATAATGACTCGTGTGCTTCGCTTAAGGGTACGGTTCTTCTCGTTAATCCATAATCACCGATCATAGTTATTGATCATAATCATAGTTCAAAGAGTCTTCCTCTTTTGGTGTTTTCTCTTTTACTGAAACCAAAAGACCCCTTACACTCTGAGTTAGGCCAATATGCTGAACCGCGAAGAAGTGTCTATCGTTGTGGTAGATGACGTGAACACGATGAGGATCCAGATCAAGGAGCTCTTGAAACTATTTGGGTTTCGTAAAGTTTTCGTTGCTTCAAACGGCGAAGAAGTTAAACAGATGCTAGAGACCATACCGATCCATCTTCTAATGGTGGATTGGCATATGTCACCTACTGCAGGGATTGAGTTGTTGAAATACGTAAGGAGCCATCCTGAGCATAAAAATATCGCATTTGTGATGGTGACCGCTGAGTCAGCAAAAGAGCAGGTGATTGAAGCAGTTCAATCTGGAGTGGACGAGTATTTGCTTAAGCCGCTGACGGCGCTTCAGGTTCAAACAAAAGTTTACGCGGCATTGCTCAAGAAGCAGGTGTTTTCAGGATGACCCATTCATCAAATGTCGAACGGCACGAAGGGATCCAAGGTTTTATTCACGAGTTGAGTGGGTTTGCTCAAACCGCTGAAGAGACATTGGGTCTGATTGAAAAAAATTTGGAAGGGAATAAGGCGCTCTTTTCCGTGTTTTATGAGAAAATGCTCGCGATTCGTGGGACAGCTCAGCAGTTAAGTCTTCCTCACATCGTTGAGATCGCGCGCTTGGGTGAGGAAATTGCGCTCAAGGGCACAAAAGCTGCGACTCGGCCTCAGATTCGCAAGTGCGTGGGGAGTCTCTGGGATTCTGTTACTACGGTGAAGTATCTTCTTGAGCATTATACGGAGGAGACGACCGAGGAGCAGGGTATTTTGTTGAATAGGCTCAAAAATACGCTTCAAGCCTTTGGCGGCGCACGTCCCTCGGTGAGTGAATCGGAGATTGAGGCTTTGCTCAGGCAGCGAGGCTAAGGTTTTCTATTTTATGTCCTTAGGTATGTCTTTAGGCTTTCAACTCAGTCAAAAAATCCGTTGGAAGGGTTTGCCGATAAAAGAAGCGGCTCATGACGAATTGAATTCGTATTTTCCCCCTACCGAGCGGGGCCGACAGTTGGTTGATCGGTACGGTCTTGTCCCATGGTCTGGAAAACTTTCGAGATCCACCTGGGACGAGTTGCTGGGGACTTTGGATTTGCTCGACCAGATTCCAGTCCATTTTTTTGGAGAAGGGGCAGGAAAAGGAGCGAAAGATGGACGTGTTTTTAATGCTCTTGATGTGGGAGCCAAGAGCTGGCGCTATTTAGGTGCGCTCAAGAGTTGGTTAGAGCGTCAGTTTTCTGCTGATGTAGGGAGTATTGCTCTAACAGGGGTTGAGCTCGATGCATTCCGCCTTTATCGGAATTTACGAACCGGATTTTCTTATGGGAGGTATTTTGCAAAGCAGTTTTCGGAAGAGAAGTTTTGCTGTCGTTATGAGGCGATGGATGTTCTAGATTGGCAAAAGCGGGCCGACCTGATCAGTTGGTTTTTTCCTTTCGTGACACCTTCAGCGCACCTGGCCTGGGGTTTGCCCGAAAAACTCTTTGAACCGGCTGCGATTTTTAGTCATGTTGAGCGGCTTTTGTATCCTGGTGGGAGACTCCTCATGGCTAACCCCGGTGAATGGGAGTGGGAGATTGCAAAGCAGCTGATGGGGCGATTGAAGCTCATTTTTGAAACTCGAGTGACTGGATCACTTCACCCCAGTCCCTACCCGATTTTTGTGAGTGTTTGGAGCTGTGGAGGTTGAGAGTGAGATGTGAACTTGGCGTCTAGGAGGATGTCACCTCGATCCAGGTCCACTGTTCTTTCATTTCGGGCATCTCGGGAGTGATAGCGAACCTTGCTTTTCCCGTTTTGACCACAAAGATAAAATTCGACGGCAGGTCCTTCTTTGTGCGAAGGGCTGACCAGGCGATAGCGATTTTCAGTCTTCGATTGAGCGATTTCTGGCAAGATTTCTTCTCTGCTGCGTGAGCTTCGAGTGAGAACCAAATAACTGAATGGCAAAGTTTTTCGATCGAGCCCAGCCATTTGATCAATTATCCTGAAATAGGGGGGGCGCCACCAGGTGACCTCTTCGTGGCACCAATCTTCAGCCGCAGCGAGTGCTCCGCAAGCTTGGTGGCCTAGGCAGGGAAGCAGAATTTTGTAGTCTGATTTTTTAGAGCGTTTAAATTCTTCGAGTAGGTGTTTTCGCAACTCCAAAAGGCGACGAGACTGGAGTTTGAGTGCAGGCTCAACGAGAATGACCAAGCCTTCCTCATCAAGGTGATTTTCCCACGTCTGAAACAGTGATTTTGCTAAAGTTTCGGTGGACTCTGAGGTTTCGTTAAGCACAAAACTCATCAACCAAAGATTAAATGTGGGAGCACTGGGGGGTAAGAGGCTCGAGTTAAAGTCGAGTGTCCGATGAAAATCTCGTATGCCCCAG
>JAHFAC010000214.1 GCA_023250755.1 Bacteriovoracaceae bacterium
CTTTTTGGGCATGAAAAAGGGGCGTTTACCGGAGCTGAAAAAACCACAAAAGGTGTCTTCGAAGAAGCTCATGGGGGCATTGTTTATTTTGACGAAGTGGCAAATATGTCTCTTGAAATTCAAGCAAAACTTTTGCGGGTTTTACAAGAAAAGGAAGTCACTCGTCTTGGTTCAACTAAAACCCTACCTTTAGCTTTTAGAGTGATTTCGGCAAGCAATAAGGATTTGGACACACTCGTTAAAGCGGGGCATTTTAAAGAAGATCTTTTGCAAAGAATCAATGTCATCCCTCTACACCTCCCACCCCTTCGTGAACGTACAGAAGATATCCCCGACCTAGTGGAACATTTTCTCAATCTTCACTCGTCTCCCTCTGGTAAATTGAAATTTACGGAACAGGCGATTGAGATCCTACAGAAATACCCTTGGCCTGGAAATATTCGAGAATTGGGAAATCTAGTGGCCTACTTGCTTGCGATGACCGAAGGAACCGAGATTGACGTAGCCGATTTACCTCCAAAACTCAGAGATTCAGCAAACAGGAAGACTAATCAAACTGAAAAAAATATTGATGAACCCTCAACAGAAAAATTGAATTTCTATGCTCAGGTAGCGCTCTTTGAGCGACAGCTCTTGGCGCGGGAATATGACCGAACCAGTGGAAACGTGAGTCGTCTAGCGCTTAATTTAGGAATGGACCGGTCCCACCTTTACTCAAAATTAAAAGAATTCAACTTGCACAATCCTGGACGCTAAAAGCTTGCCCTAAGAAGCAGCGCCACAAAAAAATTATAAAAATCTCGCAAGGGGAATCCCAAAAGTCACCCCCATGCTTCGGTTATAAGCTCGGTCTTGGTCAAGGATCTCCTGCCATGCGATGTAATTGATTTCTGCAAAAAAACTGGCACCTCCCCAACGAACCCAAGCATTATAATAAAGCTTGCCGTGGATCGGCGGATAAATGAAAGCTCCGGATGCCAGGTTGTAACCCTTATGAAATGCATCTTTGAAAATTAATTCGACTCCCTGAGGAGCCCCAAAATTATAGTGGGAACTTCCCTCAGCATTGAATCCAATGACATGTGCACCCAACATAAAATTGAGAAAAAATCGGCGATCAATCGCTTTAAAGGATTCATAATTGATATAGAAGCCAAAATCGGTGAAATATTTTTTATTAATCGCAGTCGCATCAAACATCACCGCACGCATGGATTCGGTGATGAAGTAGCTCCCATATAAAGTGACCACAGGTGCAATGGTATCAATATTCGCATCAAACGATACGAAGGTATAGGCATAGGGCCCAATTCCGATTCCCAGTGATCCAAGATGCAGCTTCTCTGCTGCAAAATAATTCAAAACCACTTCGCGCTCTCCCGCCTTGAGGCGAACTTTTCCAGGAGCAGATCTCAGCCGCAACTTCCAAGCAGAGGCCGAAGGCGCGGAGGTCTTCACGCCATCGATCTCGATTTCTTGACCCACGTTATCCCAATAGACAAACATCTCGAGGCTTGCCGTGCGGTATTCGCTGCCCTCGACGTAAACGAGACGACAGCCAACGTAAATCCATTGATTAGAATAATCTCCCGTCGATACAGCTCTTACATTGAACGGAGAGCAACTCGGATCTGTAAATATCCCCGTTGATGCCTCAAAGTGTGGGGACACCTGCCGTGGCTTAAAACGAACTTGAAGCGTTCCTTTTTTTTCAATTCCTCCTCGTCTAAGCGTGAGCCGAATTGGATTTTTTTCACCCGAAAGCAATGCAATGGGAAGCTCTGCTCTTCCTTCGCCCTCATGGATAACCAGGCTCTGCGAAAAACCGCCACTGGTTAAAAGTCCGCCCTCCAAAGAATGGGCAGTTACTAAAAGTCTTCCACGCGGAAGTACCAAGAAGTCTGCTACACGAACCCACTCTAAACTTTCTTTTCCTAAAACAATCTCCACGTCGGGCAATGGAGCACCGATCCACTCAACGGAAAAATCCTGGGCGCCCAGACCTGTCGGCGAAAATGCAGTTGGAACAGACTCGGAGAGCACTTCTTCAACCAACGATTCTGGCAAAACATGGGTATAGGCAAATCCACTCAGTGGAAATAAAAACACCCCAAGAATCAAAGTAATCCTATGTGTGAAATTAAACTTAGGCATTCCATTTAATTCTGACATAACTTGAAGATAAAAACTTCAATGTTTGCTTCTTCATAAGCATAGCTGAACCCACAAAATAACACATCGAGTCATGATCGGAATATGTTTGGACTTTCGGTGATGGTTACGGTTATTTTTAAAAATACATTTATGATAATAAATTCAGCAGATTCAATAGATTCAACGACACTTCTGGCCCTTGCACTCTTCGGAGTCCTAGCTTCTTCTTGTGGACAAGTCACTGTCAGCGGGTCCGATGCCAGTTGCGCTCTAGCCTTTACGACCGAAACTGAAGGCAAAGCTCTCGGTCTCAACGATGGCGCACTTGGGGGAGGAGATCTGGCTCAATCGTTTACTCTGACCGAAGCAAAAACGGTAAGCCAGGTCCAATTGAAATTACGCCGGGTAGGCATGACTTCTTCGAGTTTTCAAGGGCACACTGCCTCACTCGGAATCGAAAGCAACAACACCAGTACAGGAAAGCCCAGTGGAACAGCACTCAGTACTTCAGACGCTACGCTCGCGGTGACCCTCATCAGTACAACACCTGGATTTTATACCTTTACTTTTAGCAGCTCTGTTTCTCTGGCTGCAGGTATTTACTGGCTCAGACTCAAAGCTTCTTATCCCACCTCCTCTGACTCAAAAAATCTCATCCAGTGGGTAGCCCATGATGGATCCAACGGCGCGTACTCCGATGGCAGCGCAGCTTACAAACCCCTTTCTACCGAGGTTTGGGAAACTGGGGCCATCGGCACCCTGATCGATCTTCTTTTTAAAGTGGGGTGCTGACATTTGACACGGATACTCTGAAATGCTACCTCCTCCTCACCTATGAAAAAATACCTGATTTTGACTTTTGCTCTTTGTCTCTTGGATATCTCTGTGCAAGCCACTGAATCGGGCTTGGCGCGCGTCGATCTGATTCAAAATTTTAAAACCCAAACCGTGAAGCTCAGCTCTGACAAAAATCTCGTCGAGATCATTCTTCGCGTCTTCCCGTTCTCGAAAGAAACGCCTGCCGTAAAAATTCAAGAAAAAAACAGCGCTGAGTGCAATATCCTGGGAGTGCAATCCAGCGTAAAAGAACTCGGCTCACCCGATGTGCATAGCTGGAATCAGTTTGAAGTCACGTACACCATTCAAATCGAAGCTTTAGCGGGAGAGAAAAACAGCTTTTGTAAAGTGGCTGTCACGAATCCTTCAGTCAGCAAACCAGTCGAGGTTCAACTCGTTTTTTAAAATCCCTCACATTCTAAAAACTCCGAAATCCGTACAGGAGATTGGAGCATTCAGAGATGCAGAGAGAGCAAGCGCGAGGGCTTCGCGGGTTTTCCAAGGAACAAGAATTCCGTCATCCCAGAGGCGGGCAGTACTGGTGTAAGGACTCCCCTCTCGTTCATACTGCTCTCGGATCGGGTTCTGGATTTTTTCAATTTCTTTTGCGCTAAGTTTTTTACTCTGAGCCTCGAGCTGTTCTATTTTAACTTGGGCTAAGACATGGGCGGCCTGTTCGCCACCCATGACCGAAATCCTAGAGTTCGGCCAGCCCCAGAGAAAGCGGGGTTGAAACGCACGCCCACACATCCCATAATTCCCCGCTCCAAAACTCCCACCCACGATGACCGTGAACTTAGGAACCTGCGCATTGGAGACAGCCGTTACCATTTTTGCACCATCTTTGGCGATTCCACCGGCCTCATATTTTTTTCCGACCATAAACCCGGTAATATTCTGCAGAAAAAGGATTGGGATACGCCGCTGCGTGCAGAGCTGAATAAAATGCGCCGCCTTGAGAGCGCTCTCGCTAAAAAGAATTCCATTATTGCATAAAATCCCAATGGGGTACCCCCAGAGATGAGCAAAACCGCAAACCAACGTCGTGCCATACAGAGCCTTGAACTCATGGAATCGCGATCCATCCACCAACCGCGCGATGATTTCTCTCATATCAAAGGACTTGCGCAGATCAATCGGCAAGATCCCGGCAATTTCCCCTGGATCATAGAGCGGATCTTCGGGCGTAATTCGCTCGATCAAAGAAGGAGGACGCCGATTGAGGTGTGAAACAATGCTCCTAGTAATTTCGAGTGC
>JAHFAC010000215.1 GCA_023250755.1 Bacteriovoracaceae bacterium
TAGGCGGGATCACCCAAGACCCTGCTTTATCAATAAACCCGATTTTACCGCCTAATTGAACCGGTGCGAGCCCTTCTGAAAACCATCCAGCATCTTCGAACTGAGGCTGAATCACTATTTTTCCAGCGGCATCCATATATCCCCAGAGGCCTTTTTTTCTTACTCCATACAGTCCTTCTGAGGAACCTCGGATGCCTGAGTAAGTGATGGGTGTAACCAAATGGCCTTGACGATCCATTAAGCCAAAGGAAGAAAAATACTCTCCCTCATATCTCCCCTGAGATTCGATTGATACCCAGGTCACACCGGCTTCATCGAATTCCCCAACAAGAGTGTACTGCGATGGGAGATTGAGTTGGATTTTGCCAGTCTTGTCAATAAAAGCCCAATTGACAGTAGGTTTGCTTGTGGATGACGCTTCTGTTCTTATTAAAGCGGCTGCGAGTCCATTTGAAAAGTTATGCGCAACAGTGTAGGCGGGTAGGATCACCTGCTTGCCAGTTGAATCAATGAATCCACTTAAATTTTGCCTTGTCGTAAACTCAGCAAGGTCTTCAGAAAATTGCCTGATTCCTGAAATAGACGAATCAAAATCTAAAACCGAGTGCCCAGACTTGTCGATCAGACTCCAACTGCCCACGTAGGAATCAGACCGTGTCACAAGAGCGCGCCCTTTTAAAAAACTATCAACATGAGCGTATTGAGGTGGAATTTCAAACTCGCCACGAATGTTAATGAAACCCCACTTGCCTTCATATTTCACGTCGGCTAGCCCCTCACTAAAACTGTGCGCTTTTTCAAATCTGGGGTTTATGGAAAACTGCCAGCACGATTCTGATAAAATCCGTGGCTTTTTCTGGATTTTAAACTGATCTTGATAATTACTTAAGTCTAAATCTGAAAAAAGCAGTCCAATTAACCGTCGCGTCTTTATTGAGTCAGTGTCACCATACTTCTCTCTCATGAATGCATAAAGTGCCTCATGGGCATAAAGTGCTGCGCGATCCACAGTGCTAAACACCGAAGATTCCCAGATCTCCTTTTCCAAAAGAACCCTCTTATAGGGCGTGTAATTAGCAATTTGCCAATATTTTAGTTTACCGCCGGAGCAAGTTTTATCCTTAGGTTTGATTCGATAACGAGCATCAGGAATTTCTGAAATTTCCGCATGAGGAAGGACATTTATCTGACTGGGTAGGCGCAATAAATGGCCCTGATAGCCCTCAAAGATCTCTTTACTGACCGCATTCAGTCGTTCTCCAATCAGCGCCAGGATCTGCTCTTGATTCTGGTTTTCGTATTTTGGTACAGAATATAAGAACTCCTCTTTCGCCTCAAATAAATCGACTAGCGTGGCCCACCGAATGCTTCCATCTGGATTTTGGCAAACCCAGGCTGCGCCACCATTTCCGACCTCACGTGTAGCGTATGCAGGCGAAGTGAATATGGCCGCAGCTAGGGTACTTAAAATACTTATAAACATGTACAAACTCCCTGATCTATTCATCTCAAACTCCTTTTTTCAGCCTCTCCATTTAATCCGAAGTTCTGATGGCACATCGATTTGGCAAAAATCATTTTTCTTCTCCTGTGAGTTTGCTGCAATTATTTGTGTCCAATAAATTGAACAGCTGAATGGAAAGACAATAGACCTGGTCTTTGTTTTTTTCGGACTCAAAGTTCTTACTCAGTTCACGGCGGAACTCTTTGATCTTTGATTTTGCCCATGGGATTTTTTCGCTTGGAATTGCCATCACCATGGCTGAGAAATCACGCTCGTCTACAGACTGAAGGTGTAAAGCCGTGATGGCTTTTTCTAGGATTTGTTTATGGAACTTCTTGATCGACTCCGATGGAATTCCGCTTGGCGTCGCTGTAAATGGTTCTTGGGTTACCCATTTTCCTGATTTTTTAGAAAGCAATCCGATTCTTTCGAGACGCTCAATCGCTGTGGATACCAAGAGAGGACTGACTCCCAACTGCTTAGAAATCCAGGTGACCTCACTTCTAAAGCCAGCGATGGTTGTCAGCTCGAGAATAGCAAAGTGATGCCAATCAGATAAAACTTTGAAGTGATCCATTTGTAATTGATTGAACTCAGCATACTGATATCTGTTTTTTAACCGGATACCGGCTATTGCTCTCTTGGCTTTACTGCGAGCATGGACACTTTCTACTAAATCACAAAAGACTTCAGTTTCTTCTTTTCCGTATCCCAGGCGTTTAGCCACCTGGGCAGCACTAGAGCGTGACAATCCCTCTTGATTATTGAAGATTTCGCTCAATCTCGAAGATGCAAGTCCAAGGTCTCGAGCGAAGGCCCTTAAGGAATACCTGGGGTTGTGTTGTGCCCGGGTCTCAAATTCATTTCTTAATAGAGTGCGATAATCCTTATGTCCTGTAACCACGATGGGGTCTATAGCTCGAATTATTGCGTTGCGCAATTGTTTACCAATCAAAGTGATCGGTGAGTATTGGTGGGTGTAGGCGTTGGTGATACTTTTTATATTGTAAGTAGATAATAATTGTCAGGAATGTTATGGATTTTCTCCATGCGAGTTCTTTTGCTTACGCCGCCCATGACCCAGCTCAATACGCCGTATCCGGCGACGGCCTACCTGACTGGTTTTTTGCGAGGTCGTGGAGTGGATACAGTCCAGGCTGACCCGGCTTTAGAATTGGTTTTGCGGTTGCTATCCAAGCAGGGACTCAAAAATATTTTGATTGAGATCTCTCAAGGGTGTCAAAAAAAATACCAAAAAAAGCAAATGACCCCACGAACGATCCAGTATTTTTTGGATCATTCGCATGCCTATTTGAATACCGTTGAACCCGTCATCGGATTTTTACAAGGCAAGGATCCCAGCTTGGCCCTTCGAGTTGTGACGAGAAATTTTCTTCCCGAAGGTCCTCGCTTCGATCCTCTTGAGGATTTGGATTGGGCTTTTGGCTCCTTGGGTGTTCAGGATCGCGCAAAACACTTAGCCACTTTGTATTTGGATGATTTGGTGGACGTAGTGCGGTTGGGAATCGACCCTCGTTTTGAGTTCAGCCGTTATGGTGAAAAATTAGCGGCAAGTGTTCCTGTTTTTGACCCACTGAAGACCGCACTCGAAGAAGAGCCGACTTTGGTGGATCGTATTTTAGATGAGATTACAGAAGATCTTTTTGAAAAATATCAACCTACCGTCGTAGGGATGAGCTTGCCTTTTCCTGGCAATGTCTATGGCGGCTTTCGTATGGCCAAGCGCTTGAAGGAGCTGGCACCCGGTCTTCCGATTATTTTCGGCGGTGGATACGTCAATACTGAGCTTCGCTCACTTAATGATCCGCGAGTTTTTGATTTTGTGGATTTTATTACTTTGGATGATGGTGAAAAACCGATGTTGTGCGTGCTTGAACATCTGGAGGGCAAGCGTCCCGCAGAGGGATTGCTCAGAACTTTCGTGCGAGAAAAAGGTCAGGTGGTTTTTAAGTCCGATTTAACCGAGCATGATATCCCCCATCGCGAAACCGGGACTCCGACTTATTCAGGATTGAATTTGAGCTCGTATCTCTCCATTTTTGAAATGCTCAACCCCATGCATCGAATTTGGTCCGATGGCCGCTGGAACAAGCTTACCCTGGCTCATGGCTGCTATTGGAAGAAATGCAATTTCTGCGACGTTTCCCTGAATTACATCGGAAAATATGATCCCGTAGGAGCAGATTTACTGGTTGATCGGATCGAGGCCTTGGTTCGGGAAACAGGTCAGAGTGGATTTCATTTTGTGGACGAGGCCGCACCTCCGGCATTGCTGCGGGCGTTGGCAGAGAAGCTGCTTGAGCGGGGTGTGCAAATCACTTGGTGGGGAAATATTCGATTTGAAAAAACCTTTACGCGCGAGTTAGCCCAGCTCTTGGCGCGGTCGGGCTGTATTGCAGTAAGTGGAGGGCTAGAGGTTGCTTCTGATCGATTACTTAAACTGATGAATAAAGGTGTGACTGTGGAGCAGGTCGCGCGTGTGACTCGAAATTTTTCGGAAGCAGGGATTTTGGTTCACGCCTATCTGATGTATGGATTTCCGACCCAGACGATATCAGAGACGGTCGATGCCCTCGAGCGAGTGAGGCAGCTTTTCGAGGCGGGTTGCCTTCACTCGGGTTACTGGCATCGCTTTTCAGCCACGGCCCATAGCCCAATTGGCAAAGAGCCCGGGAAATTTGGGATTCGGCTCTTGCCTGAACCG
>JAHFAC010000216.1 GCA_023250755.1 Bacteriovoracaceae bacterium
TGGAAAGAGTTCGAACTCGAAGTCGTTCGTGACAAAAACGATAACGTCATCATCGTCTGTTCAATCGAAAATTTTGATCCCATGGGCGTACACACAGGGGACAGCATCACCATTGCTCCCGCACAAACGCTCACTGACCGCGAATACCAAAACCTAAGAGATCAAGCGATCCGGATCATCCGCGCGATTGGAGTCGAAACCGGAGGTTCGAACATTCAATTCGCCGTTCAGCCAAAAACAGGCCGGGTGATTGTCATCGAAATGAATCCCAGGGTTTCGCGCTCAAGCGCACTGGCCTCCAAGGCAACCGGATTTCCGATTGCTCGGGTCGCGGCCAAACTTGCGGTTGGATACACGCTAGATGAGCTCACAAACGATATCACGGGGACCACTCCCTGCAGTTTTGAACCCAGCCTAGATTACGTCGTCACTAAAATCCCGCGCTTTGATTTCGAAAAATTCCGTCCCACCGAACTCTTGCTCACAACCCAGATGAAATCAGTGGGTGAAGTCATGGCGATCGGCAGGACCTTTGAAGAATCCCTCGGCAAAGCTCTCGCCGGGTTAGAGACGGATCTACCCTGGTTCATTCCGCTTTCGAAACACAAAGGCCTACCGGTGACTAGCGAAATTCGCTGGGATCTGATTGAAACCGCCTCGCCCATTCGAATTTGGGCAATCGCTGATGCACTTCGAAAAAAGGCTACCATCACTGAGGTTCACTTGCGTTCCGGAATTGATCCCTGGTTTCTCCATCGGATCGCTAAACACCTCGAGATGGAAAAAACCCTCCAAGAAGAATCTTGGCCCCCCTCACCCGAAACTCTTCGCGAAATCAAACGCAAAGGCTGGACAGACCGAGCAATTGCAGGCCTTCTTGGGATGAGTGAAGAAAAAGTCCGACTCGACCGCGAGGCCTGTGGAGTTCACGGCGTGTTTCAATCCGTCGATACTTGCGCAGCTGAATTCGAAGCAAAAACGCCCTACCTCTATAGCAGTTATCACGGAACAGATGAGTCCAAGATCAACACAAAAACCAAGGTGATGATCCTGGGAGGCGGACCCAATCGGATTGGGCAAGGGATCGAATTTGACTACTGCTGCGTCCATGCCGCCATAGCTCTTCGATCTTCAGGAATCGAAACCATCATGGTCAACTCAAACCCAGAAACAGTGAGCACTGATTTTGACATTTCCGATAAACTTTATTTTGAGCCCCTGACACCTGAGCACGTTTTGAATATAGCCCGAATGGAAAAACCATTAGGCGCCATCGTTCAGTTTGGTGGCCAAACTCCATTAAAAATCGCAAAAGCTATTGAGCGGGGTGGATTGAAAATCTTAGGCACCTCCACGGCGAGTATTGATCTCGCCGAGGATCGAGAAAAATGCGAAGAACTCGTTCGAGAACTCAAGCCACTTGGCCTCGAACAACCCGAAGCTGCCATTGCCCACACTCCCGCAGAGGCCATCGAGCGGGCCAATAAACTGGGATATCCGATCGTAGTGCGACCCTCCTACGTTTTGGGCGGAAAATCCATGCGCATCGTCCACAGCGAGGCCATGCTTAAGGAATGGATTGATGAAGCCATCGACGTAAGCGATAACCACCCCGTGCTTCTGGACCGCTTCGTGGACCGTGCCACCGAAGTGGATGTCGACGCCATCAGCGACGGTCGAGAAACTTTTATTGGTGGTCTCATGGAGCATATTGAAGAAGCTGGCATTCACTCCGGCGATAGCGCGTGCAGCCTTCCTCCCTTCACCATTCCCGTGAATATTTCCAACCGAATCCGAACCTACACACGCGAGCTTGCCAAACGTCTCAAAGTGATTGGACTGATGAATGTCCAATACGCGATTCAGGGCGACCGGATTTACCTCTTAGAGGTCAATCCTCGCGCTTCACGGACCATTCCATTTGTGAGCAAAGCAGTGGGTAGACCCCTGGCCAAACTGGCTGTCGAAGTCATGCTCGGGCGTTCTCTTCATGATCTCGGCATTCGAGAAGATTTTGATCTGCAACTCAAAACGTTTCACGTAAAAGCACCCGTATTTCCTTTTCACAAATTCCCGGGCGTCGATGTTTTACTCGGCCCAGAAATGAAATCCACAGGCGAAGTCATGGGGCGCTCAAAAACTTTTGCAGGAGCCTATGCCAAGGCACTCTCTGCCGCCGGGATGCCGCTCCCCCAAAAAGGTGAAGCATTTCTCTCCATTCGGGACGAAGACAAAGCCGAAATCCTTCCGATTGCAGTGGCATTAAAAGAACTCGGCTTTAAGCTCTGGGCCACTCACGGAACCGCTGAGTTCTTGAACACCCATCAATTGCCCGTCACTCCCATCAATAAAGTGAGGGACGGATCTCCTCACTGTGTCGATGCAATTCAAGAAGGACGATTTTCACTCGTCATCAATACGACTTCAAATGAAGCCGCCATCAAAGACAGCTTCTCCATCCGAAGGGCCGCTCTCGAGCGAAAAGTCCCCTATTGCACGGTGATGACCGCGGCTAGGGCGATGCTGCAAGGGATCCGAGAAGAGCGCCGGGGACCCTTGGACGTGCTCCATTTGTAATCCCTAATTTTTTTGTTAGCACACTCACACTATTGTCAAAAATCTGCCGACAATTTGAGTAATAACACATAGAATCAATTCAAAAATTTTATGATTTATACCGAAGTCTTTATTTAAGGATATCCTTATGCGCCCTCTTGTCTCCATTGCTGCAATTTTGGTCATTTTTGCAGCTAGTCATGCCGATTGCGCTACAAATTCAGATGCGGGCGGCTGTCTCCATTCTGTAGTTCAAGGTTATTGGCCACCTGGAATTAGCAAAGTTAATCCTGCAACCAGATACTATTGGAATCAACGATTTTTAGTGAAATTCCAAAACATCAGAGAAACTGACGAGGTTGCAACGGCACATTTTTCGCTTAAGGAACTTTCTCAGGATGCCATCCTTACTTTAACTCAACCTGGCGACAATGTGCGATTGATTGGCATTGATGATTCGATTCGAGATGGAACGAGGATCTTTCAAAGAAATGTGAATGCACCTGACCGACCCTCATTAATCATAGTTTCAGAAGATGCTCTTGCTTATGGATCAAACCCTAAAACAACTCTTAAAAAATTGTGGGATCGGTTAGATGATGAAGTTCCCACGATTGTTTTGAGACGTGAAAATTCAAAACTTCCTACTTTTTTGTCACCTGAAAATCCACTGATTCTCGAGACTGTTCAGTTTGACAAAGAAGCCACAGCCATGACGACCTCGCTAACGGTAACAGTTGGCCACCCAGAGCTCATTGCCCGAATCAATCGATCAATGAGCTATCGAAATCGTTGGATCCCAAAACAATACCAGAAGGAGTTATCCAACCTTCTCGAACATCAAGCTGCCATAATAAAACCTATAGGAGATGTGATAGCTATAGACTTTAGTAAACCAATCCCTTCATCGAAATTGCCAAAAATGTATCAAAAAGAAACCCTGATGGACACCTTGTCTGATCTCGGTGATTTCGTCGGAAGAGACGTGGAGACCACAATGGACTTAGGCGTTGGTCAACCGTATATTCATCTTTCCCAAAAAGTTCGCAACTTTAAAAATACTGATCTTACAAAATTGTCTCTTGAACAACTCCGTCAAGATCTAAGTGTCGAGATCAAAAAATGGTATCAAGAAAACTATCAGGCGTCTCTCGATACATCTGAAATGCTTTTCGCAAGCGGAACATCTTCGGCTATTGAGCAAGTATTGGCACAGGTTCCAGAAGGAGCGACCATTTTGATCCCTGATTATTCTTACAGTGGAATCCAACGCTCGGCTGAGCTTCTCGGCCTCAAGGTTAAAACCTACTCACCTATGAACGATAGTGTTCTAGATTTGCCGGTGGACCAATCTATAAAACTTATTGTCACCAATTTTCCCCATAACCCTACTGGAAAAATGATGAATGATCGAATCCGAACTAGGTTACACCAGTACGCAGAGAAAGGATGCCTAGTCTTCAATGACTTGAGCTATACTCGTTTTGGATATGATGGAAATCATGTTTCTTCTCTTTTTACCAATGCTAAAAGCACTAAAAATCTAATCGAAGCCTTTTCCGCAAGCAAGGATCTTGGCCTAACCGAAAATAGAGTTTCTGCCATAATCGGTGATTCAGTATTCATCGAGAGTATTCGCAGGTCACCTTTTTATGG
>JAHFAC010000217.1:0-2901 GCA_023250755.1 Bacteriovoracaceae bacterium
CGCTCTTAAATCAAGACATCACCCGAGCAAAGGCTTATCTCCTCGTCGGCGAACTCGACGAAAGGACAATTGGCTATTGCCTATTTAATGACATTCAACGAGGTGATTCCTGTCAAGCGCATGTGCACATCTTTGATCCTCAAGATCGCCATCGAGGAGTGGCCTCGGCCGTTTTTAAGGATTTTATGTCCATTTTCCACCCTTGCTGAATGTCAAAAAAGTCGTTTTTGAACCTTCAGCCAAGAACCAGGCTATCAATGTTTTCCTTCAAAAATTCGGACTTACACTAACCAAAACCTACCTCAAACCCGCCCAAGGAATTTGCGACGAAAGGCTGGTCCATCGCTATGAGATGCGAGCGCCTGACACAGAGGCGGCTAGACAAAATCCCTAGCCATCACGGTCTTTCGTCCCTCTTGCTTGGTGTGCTCGATGGCCTGATCACAAAGGACTCTCAACTTTTCAGAAAGGACGTCAGCGACCTCTGCGGCCGTATTCATGCCGGATTTGGTACGGATATAATTCTTTAACTTTGAAACTACGACCAAAACTTCTTTTTCATGACTGAGATTCTGCTCAGTGGTTTCCATTTTAGACTCCTTTTTTTCTGTTTTTTCTGTGGTTTTCACGAGAGCCTGTTCATTGATTCTACCCACGAGCCAGGCTTCGCGCTTTGGTGCAAACCTTTCTTCAGCCCAAGCGTCTCGATGATTCATAACCGGAACATGCGCGTCCCAACAGGAGACTTTGCAGAAGAGCAATCCCGTTCTTTTTCGATTACAGGTCGAAACATTGCAAACCCAATACTTTGCTTGAAATGGGATCCCGGTTTTGCAAATACTGCATTTTCGCCAGTTCAAGGGTTCATCTGGGTGAAGGTTCATAAGTGATGACAAAAGGATATGAGACTTTCCGTATTGGAGTCAACATAGAGTTGAGGCAAGACATCAAGTCAAAGCTTCCTGCCCAACTGACGGTGGGTTCTCCCTATTTTAGGTGCAGAACTTAAAATAGAAAGATAGAATTCGAGGCTATGTCAAAAAAAAGTTCCACTTCAAATTCTGACCTAGGTCTCCTCGTATTCCGCATTCTCTCAGGATCTGCTTTATTTTTTGGGCACGGATTGCCCAAACTCCTTAATTTTTCCATCTTAACGACAAAATTTCCGGATGAGCTTGGAGTCGGATCGGTGGTTGGACTTTGCCTCGCGCTTGCTCTCGAACTTTTTGGCAGCTTAGCCGTGATCTTGGGATTTTCGACGCGACTGGTTTCGTCCATCTTAGCCGTGGCCCTGTTTCTCTCCACATTTTACTTTCACTGGCAGTTTCCTTGGACACAGAAAGAGAGCCCCTTTCTTTTTGCGAGTGCATTCTTAGCGCTTGCCATTACGGGGCCAGGGCGTTTTTCAGTAGATAGCGCCAAAAAAAAGAAATCATGAAGTAAAGAACACCTCTCCCTCCGCCTTAATTTTCCGGTTCTTCAGGCTTTCGAGTGGGTAGCCTGATTTTGGAGTGCAAGACTCAGAGCGCATAACGCCATGAGTGGCTGCTGTTGAGGTTCACCCCGATCCTAAACTCTGAGAAATCACAGTTTGAGTGGAGCACCCACGTGGCGAGCTGCCCCAATGCCCTGAGTGTGAGTAGGTTTGTTCAGGCTACGACCACAAGAGTTTTGGCAAGGGACATGATTATGTTTCTATCCTCCGCGATCTAGATGGAAGCAGAGTTCTAGATGTTGTGCATGGAAGAACTCTTGAGGCTACAAATTCGCTCTGGGAGCGAATTCCAGAAAATCAAAAGCAGCAGATAGAAGCAATTGCCATGGACATGTGGCCAGCCTACATGGAGTCAGCAAGTGTCTACGTTCCACAAGCTGATATTGTGCATGACAAGTTTCACTGTGTGAAGGA
Source organism: Bacteriovoracaceae bacterium (assembly GCA_023250755.1). Classification (GTDB taxonomy): domain Bacteria; phylum Bdellovibrionota; class UBA1018; order UBA1018; family UBA1018; genus JAHFAC01. Next base: position 1,910 of record JAHFAC010000217.1, read on the forward strand.
ACTTAGCAAGGCTACTGCAAGCATCGGATCACCAACGCTGTGGCTGAGGGCATGAACTCCAAAATATAACTTACCAAGTCAAATGCCCGTGGCTTTCAAAATTTTGAGAAATATCGGATCGCTATACTTTTTCATTGCGGTCGGCTGGATCTCTACCCACTCAAATCCCTGTAGAGCTAATTTTCCTACTCAGAGCAGGGGTCTGACTAAAAAGGCATTATTGCGGCTCTCTCTAGACTTAGGACTGATTTTTTTAAATTTTCCAGAGAAGATTCCATTTCACTCACTTACACTCCCAGCTTCGCCATCGCGTCGACTAGTTCTTTCACGGCAGCAGCAGAGCGGTCAAACATCGCCTTTTCATCGGCATTCATTTCGAGGACCGGGATCCCCTCCATGCCCTTGGCGCCCAATTTTGCGACAACTCCACAGAACAAATCTCGTGTCCCGTATTCGCCTTGGAGTAAAACGGCGCAAGGTAAATAGCGCTTCTTGTCCCGCACAATGGCCTCCGCCATTTGAACCGCACTCGCCGACGGCGCGTAGTAAGCTGAGCCCGTCTTGAGTAAGTTGACGATCTCGCCGCCCCCTTTACGAGTCCGATCGACAACCGCGTCAATGCGCTCTTTGCTAAGCAGCTGTTGGAGTGGAATTCCGCCCACGCTGACGTAGCGAGGCATAGGGACCATGGTATCTCCATGTCCACCAAATACAAAAGCCTGAACATCCTCGACACTGGCACCAAGCTCCATCGCAATAAAGCTGCGAAAACGAGCGCTATCCAAAACCCCTGCCATCCCAATCACCCGTTCACGCGGAAAACCCGAGGCTTTCATTGCCACGTGGCACATAGCATCGAGTGGGTTGCTTACAATGATCAAAACACTGTTGGGAGAATACTGAGCGCACTGAGTGGCACACTCTTTAACAATCTTGGCATTGGTCGAAAGCAAATCGTCACGACTCATCCCAGGTTTACGAGGAAGCCCAGC
>JAHFAC010000217.1:2911-4209 GCA_023250755.1 Bacteriovoracaceae bacterium
ATCACCACATCTGAGTTTGCGGTCAGGGCATAATCACTTCCTCCCTCGATCTTGGAATCAAATCCTTCCACTGGTGATGCCTCAAAAAGATCAAGCGACTTGCCCTTGGCAACGTCTCCCACGATATCAATCAATACAACGTCACCAAGTTCTTTCGAAGCAGCCCAGTGCGCGCACGTAGAACCCACAAAACCTGCACCAATCACAGAAATTTTTGGACGACGAGTAGCCATTTGAGTTCTCCTTAATGTTGCCTATTTACTTTTTCACATGTTCTCACATGTTCTCTATGATGGCCTGGCCAAATTCAGAACAGGCCACTTCGACGACATTCGTTTCGCCCTCTTGCTTGAGAAGTCGTGCAAAATCGTAAGTCACGCGCCGAGCACCAATCGCGCCATCCATCCCTTTGATAATTAAATCGGCGACCTCATTCCATCCCATAAAGCGGAACATCATCTCGCCCGAGAGAATCACCGACCCTGGATTGACTTTATCGAGATTCGCGTACTTGGGCGCAGTGCCATGCGTGGCCTCAAATACGGCATGCCCGGTCTTGTAATTCATATTTCCGCCCGGAGCGATTCCAATCCCACCCACCTGTGCTGCGAGCGCATCCGAAAGATAGTCCCCGTTTAAGTTAAGCGTCGCAATCACATCAAACTCATCCGGGCGGGTCAGGACTTGTTGGAGAGCAATGTCTGCAATCGCATCTTTAATGAGGATCTTACCTTTGGCGAGCTCCGCTTTTTGCTCGGCATTCGCAGCTTCTTCGCCTTTTTCTTTCTTCGTCCTCTCCCAGCGCTCCCAAGTGTAAACCTGGTTGCCGTACTCCCGCTCGGCTAGAGCGTAGGCCCAATTACGAAAACCGCCCTCAGTAAACTTCATGATATTTCCCTTGTGAACCAAGGTCAGGGACTTGCGCTTCTGGGCTATCGTGTATTCGATGGCTGCACGGGCGAGGCGTTCTGTCCCTTCGCTGGAAACGGGCTTAATCCCAATCGCGCAGGTTTCAGGGAATCGGATTTTGGCATAGTCCTTCGGAAAATTTTCTTTAATAAAACCCAGGACTTTTTTTACCGCGTCCGTTCCGGCCTCATATTCAATCCCAGCGTAGATATCCTCCGTATTTTCGCGAAAAATCACCATCTCGACCTTTTCAGGATGCAGCACGGGAGATGGAACCCCCTTAAACCAGCGCACCGGGCGCAGGCAGACGTAGAGGTCCAGCATTTGTCTCAACGAAACGTTAAGTGACCGCATCCCACCCCCAATCGGAGTCGTCAGTGGTCCCTTGA
>JAHFAC010000218.1 GCA_023250755.1 Bacteriovoracaceae bacterium
TCAGCGCACTTTTATTTGCGCCAACCCTTGCTCTTTCAGACACCCACCTCCCTTACACTTCTCGCACACATGGTTACGCTGGATGGAGCAGTACCGTCCGAGGAGATATTCGAACCATCGGAATGGCAGGTGCCATGGTAGGCCTTGCTGACACTTTTATCGCATCGGGTGATAATCCTGCCGGTCTTGCCATGACCCTGGGTGGAACCGCTGCGCAAGTGAGCGGCAACCGAGTTCACGACGGCGACATCCAAACTTATAATGAACCTCTTCTCACCAGTAACGCTGGGATTGCAGCAAGCATCTATCCTTGGGGTTTAAGCGCGGGCTATTGGGCACCTCAATTTTAAGGTCAACAATATGGATATGGGAGTTCAGATGTACCGGTCTTTCCATCAGTCCTAACACAAGAATTTCGCTTTTCTATTGCAAGAGTTTTTCTAGAAAATCGCTTGGCCGTGGGTGGAAGCCTACTTCTTGGGCGAGCGACTCAATCCTTGGGTTTTCCAGACTCTCCCAGTCTCAACGTCACGCACTGGTCCTACTCCCCTGGAGGGAGTGTGGGACTTCTTTATCAACTCCCGGAGCGCTGGCTCATCGGTCTGAGCTACAACTTCCCGGTTACTTATCCGGCAGACACAGTGACTGACCCCACCCAGAATTTCCCGGGATTTTTTCAACCTGTAAAAACCCCCTATCGACTAGGCGCCGGCGTGGGTTGGATCCCCAATCGCTTTTTCAGACTAGGCTGCGGACTTTATTTGATTGGGCCATCAGAAGGAGTTGCCCTACTCAGCGATGACTCTCATTTTGTAGGAATCAATCCCACGCTCCAACCCCGCCTCGGTGTTGAATACACAGCAGCAGAATATGGGGAATTCGAACTCCATATTAATGTCGGAAGTTACTACGAAGTCTCACGAGTCCAGGACGTAGTGAGTCGTCTCCACGTCACAGGAGGGCTGGAGGCCAAAATCTGGGTTGTAAATCTAGGATGGAGCCTAGATGAAAGTCGCCGCTATGAAAATTTTATCTATTCTGCCGGTATTGACGTAATCAAAGTCTTGCGCAAGCTGGATCTTGTTCCCCCCGAGGTTCGCCCTCCCTATGGTGGACTTCTCCCTAAAGTCACCTACCTCTCAGATGAGGGATTAGCGCGACCTCTAGTCAAGGACTGGGAGGATCGATTTAAAAATCCAAACATCCTTGAAATCGGTGAACAATTGCCAGAGCGGTTGAAAGATCGAATCTTGAAAACCCCAAAAGACCTTCAGGGCCTGGGCAAAGAAATCCTGGACGCGATTGAATCCGTACCGCGCCAGATCGAAGAAGAGATCAAAAAACACTCTTCTAATCCAACAAATCCTTGAGATGCCTCAGTTGTTTTTGAACTTCGTCTTGATTTCGAGACTCGAAAGCCTCTGAAGCCCGATTGACTGATTCACGAACAAATTTTCGATAAGCTTGTTCCATCCAACGACCACTCTTTTTTTCCAAGCAAACAAGAGTCGACTCAGCGTTCAGATAATGATCACAATAATTAATCTCTGCCTGGGCGTATTCCCGGTTTGCGACAACCCCCAAGCAATTCACGGTATCTTTTGAAGAGCGAAAACGATCGCAAAGCGCTACGGCAGAAGCATCAAATTGCGCATCCCTAACCTTTGAAAAACATTCACCACTCAGATTTACATCTTTGATCGAATCACAAATCTCAACAACGCTTCTAGCCCTTTGCTCAGAGGCAATGGCTACCAAAGAAGTGATTGTTCCTGCTAACGCTAATAAAGTGACAAGTGAAAATAGCTTTTTCATGAAAAAACCTCGTCTAAAATAAGCAACCCGCTTACCAGATTAAAGGGCACTTTTAACAGGTTTTGTGCTTAGCGTCAAATTCTCTTTTAAGTTCGGCTTCTGAACAAACTGTCAGAGTCTCTTCAGTTGTCCAAAGCTTGTGAGGCAAATAATCTGATCAACAGAAACGGGGATAAAAAATGAAAACGAAATTGTTGATAATTATGATTGGATTAGTATCAAGTATTGGCACTTTTGCAGGGGATCATGACCCAAAAGCGATTATTCCGCTGCTCAAAAGTGCAAAGATGTCGCTCCTTCAAGGGATCGATTACGCCGAAAAATTTAGTGGAGTTTCAACCTCAGCTAAGTTTGAAGTGGAAGATGGAAAACTCATGCTAAGCGTCTACACGGTTCCGGAGGGCTTGGGAGTTGAACCCGAAAAGGCTTCTCTCACTGAGGTGAGCGGTGACGTGGGGCAGGCGCATTTCAAGCCAAATGTTGAAGTGTTCACTGATAAAGAGCATCTTGCCCGCGCATCAGTTCACATGACTCTGTTTCAGCTCTCCCCATTCACTCTGAAGCAGGTGATTAACAAGGCCCTTTACTTCCAAAAAGGTACCCCAATCGACGTTCGTAACCCGACTGTAAGAAGCCACCGCCCGGTAGCTGACGTGGTGATCGTCGATGATGATGATGTCTATACCATATCAGTCGATCTTCTAAGTGGATGTACACAGATCACTCGATAGTAGTCTTGGCTGCAAAAGCCACGCCGTTATAGACAGCGGCGTGGCTTTTGCTTATTTAGCGAATTCGGTTCCTTGCATTGTTTTTTGAGGATAAAAACGATTGGTGGAAATTTTAGTCATCGAAGACGAGCTACGTGTTGCACAAGCAATCAAAACTGGCCTAACGAAAGAAGGCTATCGGGTCACTCTCGCTTCCACTGGCGAAGAGGGATTTTTTAAAGCCAATGAACGATCTCATAACCTCATTCTCTTGGACCTGGGATTGCCCGGTCGAGATGGGATCGAAGTCCTCTCTTTACTCCGGCAGAAGGGTTTAAAGACACCTGTTCTTGTTTTGACCGCTCGCGATGGCCTCGAAGATCGAATCTTGGGACTCGATACCGGCGCAGATGACTATTTAATTAAGCCATTTGCATTTCCTGAGCTTCTCGCCAGGATGCGGGCTCTGCTTCGTCGCGGAAAGGCCGAACCCCAGCTGCTCTTACAAATTGAGGATCTTAAACTCGATGTGATGTCTCGGGATGTGCGAAGAGGAAACAAAAAACTCGATCTCACGCTCAGAGAATTTGAGCTTTTGGAATATCTTCTTAAGCATCAAGGACAAATGGTTTCGCGCGAGATGCTTGCGCGAGATGTGTGGAAGGAAACCATGCGCGCAACACCCCTTGATAACGTAATTGACGTGCACATGGTTCGATTGCGAAAAAAAGTGGATCAAGACTTTGAAGTGAAACTAATCCACACAGTTCGTGGAGTTGGATTCACACTTCGAAAAGAAGCCGAGTCTAAATGAAGGCACTTTCAATTCGTACTCGCCTAACTCTTGGTCACTTAATTGCTCTCGGACTTGCTTTGATTCTATTTTCCGAGATCTTGTATTTTCTCTACCGGGGACAACTCTATTCGCAGCTGGATTTAAATTTGAGGAATGACCTTGAGTATGCCGATGATCGAATCGACACTTTAGTGGATTCAAAAACGCCAAAAAACTCAATGAGACCAGAAAACTGGATTACAGAAATTTGGAAAGAGAATGGTGATAGAATCTATGCCTCCGAATTTCATGATAAGCCTCCTCTCGGTAGTTGGGACCCGAGCTGCACCAAGAGTAAAACACCATTTACTGTCACGACAGTCGATGGACTAAAGGCCCGAGTATTTTGTCAACAATCCAGTATGCGTCGAGGAAAGTATGTTTTACGGGTCGCTCGCCTCGCAGAAAATATTGAGATGCGACTCGCCGAATTTCTTAGAATTCTCGCCTTTGCTATACCTCTAGTAATTCTCTTTTCTACTTGGATGGGGAGGGTTTTAGCTAAGCAAGCCCTCACTCCCATCGTAGAAATGACAGAACAGGCAAGAAGCTTGACGGCATCCAACCTTGCTGATCGATTACCAGTTAAAAACCAAGATGATGAGCTTGGACATCTCGCTTTTGCATTTAATGAATTATTTTCTCGACTGGAACGATCATTTAAGCAAATGCGCCGTTTTACGGCAGATGCCTCCCATGAATTGAGAACCCCCTTAACTGCAATCCGTGCGCTTGGGGAAGTAGCTCTGAATTCCAAACCTGGAGATACGGATCACCGTGAAGTGATATCGAATGTTCTTGAGGAAGCAGATCGCTTGCGAAGTCTTTGTGATTCTCTTCTCATGCTCT
>JAHFAC010000219.1 GCA_023250755.1 Bacteriovoracaceae bacterium
GCTTTCCGTGCAACTTCAATTAGGTTTTCTCCGGGCGAGAATTCAATCTCCCGCCCATCAATTATGCATTTGGGCATTTCTTACCTCGAATATGCTCTTCAAAATCTGCCTTAAATTTACGTACAAAGCTCGTCACGGGACCTGCCGCTGCGTCTCCTAATGCACACAAAGTTTTTCCATTGATATTGTCCGCTATATCCAGAAGAAGTGCCAAATCCCGTTCTTGTCCGTGGCCGTGCTCGATTCGATGGAGAACATCCTCCATCCACTTGCAACCTTCGCGGCACGGGGTGCATTGGCCACAGCTTTCGTGTGCGTAAAATTTTGTAATCCGCGTGATCAACTTGACCAGACAGTAATCCTCGCTCACAACCATAATTCCGGCGGATCCCAACATAGTGCCAATTTTCATCAAAGGCTCAATGTCCAAGACGACATCAATTTCATCCGGAGTAAGCACCGGTGCCGAAGACCCACCAGGAATGACTGCCTTCAGTTTTTTGTCGCCTAAAATACCACCGCAGTAATCATAAATAAGCTGGCGCAGAGTTACTCCCCCCGCAGGAAGCTCGTACAACCCGGGCTTTTTGACGTGACCTGAAACACAGAAAAGTCGCGTCCCCCCTGATTTTTCTAATTTCCCCAACTTTGCGAACCACTCTCCGCCGCGATTAATAATAAAAGGTATGGCAGATAGCGTCTCCACGTTATTAACAATGGTCGGGCCGCCAAAAGCTCCCGCCTGCGCGGGAAAGGGCGGCTTTACCCGGGGCTCACCCCGCTTACCCTCAAGTGAGTTCAGGAGCCCGGTCTCTTCACCGCAAATATAAGCTCCTGCCCCTCGATGTACGGTCAGATCGAAACTGAAATTTGAACCAAGAATGTTTTTTCCGAGACACCCTTTAGAATAAGCCTCCTCAATCGCCGCGTCGAGAAGCTTCGCCTCTCGTGTGTACTCGCCCCGAATATAAATGTAACCTGTGTTGGAGCCAATCGCGTGACCTGCGATCGCCATTCCTTCGATCAATAAATGCGGCGTAAACCGCATCAAATCTCGATCCTTGAACGTTCCGGGCTCGGATTCGTCCGCATTGCACACAAGGTACTTAGGCTGAGTCGCCTGCTTGGGAATAAAGCCCCACTTCACTCCCGTAGGAAATCCAGCCCCCCCCCGTCCTCTGAGGTTGGATTTTTTTACCTCTGAAATCACGTCATCCTGTGACATTTGCAGCGCTTTTTTTAGCGCAGAATAACCCGCCATCTTCTCGAGATAATAGTCCATACCTCGAGCCTCTTCGTTTCCGAAGTGCTGGATGAATAAAGTTTCAGTCGATACCATTCCCATTGATCACTCCAAGCCTGCTAGGATTTGATCCAGTTTTTTTACATCCAATTTTTCATAATAATCGTCATTCAACATCATCGCAGGCGCTGTTCCACAGGCACCAAGACATTCTTCTTCCATCACCGTGAATTTTTTGTCGGGCGTGGTTTCACCAGCGAGGATCCCTAGTTTTTTTTCGCAATGATCAACCAGTTTTTCGGCCCCCATTAGACAACAGGCGACATTCGTACAAATTTTCAGGTGATACTTGCCCACTGGCTTAAGATTGTACATGGTATAGAAGCTCGCAACCTCTCGGACTTGTGCGGGGTGAATCCCTATGTACTCCCCAACCTCATTAAGCGCCTCGGGCGAAAGCCAGCTCAACTCATTTTGAGCCGCATGCAAAGCGGGGAGCAAAAGCGCCACTTTGCTTGGATAACGGGGCTCCAACTTTTTCATCTCTTCATAAAACTTTTTGGAAAGGATTTTAGCCATGGTTATCTCCCGTTTCGCGCCGGTCAGCGATCCAATTCGCCGGCAATGATATTAATGCTCCCGAGAGCTGCCACTAAATCAGCGATCTTTTCACCTCGGACCATGAGATCCAGTCCCTGGTAATGATAAACCGAAGGGCCACGAATCCGCATTCGATGAGCCCGGGGCGCGCCCTTGCTAACAATGTAAAATCCAAGCTCGCCATTGGCCGCCTCAAAAGTCGTATATGCCTCCCCCTCAGGAACATCAAAACCCGTCATAAAAAACTTGAAGTGATGAATCATCCCCTCCATCGTGTTGTGCACCAAGGTTTTATCTGGGATTTTCACCCTCTTGTCCTCAGACCAAATCGGGCCTTTTTTCACTTTGTCTGCGCATTGGGCAACAATGTTCAAAGATTGCCTGATTTCTTCTAGCCGAACCCTGTATCGCGCATAAACATCCCCCTCTTTTGCAATGGGGACATCAAACTCTACGTCCCTGTAAAACAGGCACGGCTGGTCGCGGCGAAGATCAATGTCAATCCCGGCGGCTCTGGCATTGGGACCAGAATAACTATAGGATAGGCAATCTTCTTTGGTGAAAATAGCGACACCTTGGGTCCGGTCACACCAAATTTTATTCGTAGTGAGAAGCCGATCCATCTCATCAATGACCTTACGAGTTCGCACGACCCAATCTTTTACCTCTTTTTCCCAACCGTCAGGGGCATCATACATCAGCCCCCCAATGCGAGTGTAAGAGGTGGTGAGCCTTGCTCCGCAAAGTTTTTCAATCAACGTATAAGCCTCTTCGCGCTGGTGAAACCCATATAAAAAATAAGAAAATGCCCCCAAATCAACGGCGTTGATCCCGATGCAGATCAAGTGATCAATGACACGAGCAAGCTCACAGCAAATCATCCGAATCCATGTGCAGCGCGGAGGAACTTCAATTCCCATCAATCTTTCGACCGCCATCGCATAAACCACATTATTTAGAAGAGAAGAGCAGTAGTTGAGCCGGTCTGTATAAACAACAAACTGGTGATAAGTCCTGTTCTCGCCCAGCTTCTCTTTGGCGCGGTGCGTGTAACCAAATTGACAATATGAGCTTTCAATTGTTTCACCGTTTAACTTCGCGACCATCCGAAGCGCTCCGTGCATCGCAGGATGGGTGGGACCAATATTCACAATTACCCGGGAGTCCCCCCAAAGATCATCCGGATCATGCTCAATGGAAACATGTTCGCTCGAACCAAGGCCAAACCGATTCTCATGAGTTAGTTTAGAATTTTGGCTCTCATGTGCTTTTTCCTTCTCCATGATCGCTCTCTCTTCCCTTAGTTTTCTAAAAATCCGGGCTCTGCCGGCTCTGGTGTTGGGAAGATTTGGTATCCCCTCAACGGATAATCTTTTCGGAGAGGATGCCCCTCCCACCGACTGTCCATCAAAATCCGACGCAAATTGGGGTGCCCATCAAAGCGAATGCCAAACATATCCCAAATTTCGCGCTCAGCCCAATTCGCCGCAGGCCAAAGGTGTACCAAGGTTGGCGTCTCCTCGTTTTCTTTGAGACGGATTTTTACTCGAATCCTCCAAAAACGGGTTTGTGAAAAAAAATTATAAACCACTTCGAACCGCCGATCAGATTGCTGACTTATTTGCTCGTCTGTCGCCGTAATATCTGAAAGAAAATTATATTCAAAGCCAGACTCAGACTTTAAAAAGGAGAGCAGCCCAATGAGTGACTCCTTTTTCACAAAAACAATCGGCACATCGGTTGGATACTCCAAAGGCATTCGAATTTCTTCAATCGCCTCACCAAATCTCTGCTTCAGCTGACTTACTTGTAACCTCCAAGCCTCGCCGAACCGAGTTTGCCAGTCTCCGCCGTTTGTTGGAATTGGAGTTCTGATATCCATGGTCGCCCCTTATTGATCTCGCATTTGGGTTTTGGATCCGCGTTCCCGTCTTTGAGCATGGGTATCTCCTCGCGCCACTTGCTCTTGCAACCTAAGTAAAGCATGAAGAACCCCTTCGGGTGCGGGTGGGCACCCGGGGATATATACATCCACGGGAATGATTGTATCAATTCCCTGCGCTACGCTATAAACATTAAAGATCCCGCCAGAAGAGGCACAAGCACCAAAAGACATGACCCATTTAGGGTCCCCCATTTGATCATAAACGGTACGAAGAATGGGCGCCATTTTGTTTGAAATGATCCCGGCAACAATCAGAAGGTCGCTTTGTCGTGGAGAAAAGCGAACCACTTCGGCACCAAAACGCGACATGTCGTAATCCGAACTGAGTGTAGCCATCAACTCAATCCCACAGCAGCTTGTCCCAAAAGGGAGAGGCCAGAGCGCGTTCTTACGACTCCAGTTCACA
>JAHFAC010000220.1 GCA_023250755.1 Bacteriovoracaceae bacterium
AATTCAGGAGGATTAAAACCCGTTTTGACGCGGGTAAGTGGTCAAAGGCGCCTGGTAATTAATACCGGTCAAAATCGCTGGAGAATCACATAGATTCAAAGTTCTTATTTAATAATCCGATAACAATGGTATGGCATTACCTCGTTCAAGTCGGAAGAGACCGCAGGCAATTGGATCACAAACTCATGCGCCATCTCCAGAGATCGAATCGCTTAGGGCTTCTTATTTTTCACTTCACGCAGAGGAGCAGAATCGCGCGATTGATGCCTTAGGAGGGATGAAGGATCCTGAGGCGGTGCGTGAGCTCATTCAAATTTATCGTAATTGCCAATGGCGAAATACGCGATTGAGAATCATTCGCATTCTTTCTTTAAATCCGGCACAACGCGGTCTTGAGTTTTTATTTCAATTGATAAGGCAAACAGATGATCTTCCTATCTCAGAGGCGGCAATTTGGTCTTTGGGGCAGACGCATGCAGTGCATGCGGCCCGATTTATGACGAGTTTTTATCAGTTTGCTCCCGAGACACTTCGGCCGGCTCTCGTGGCTGCGCTTGGACAAGTTCCAGATCGCTCGTTCTTGCCAGGGTTATTAGCAGAGTTACCACGTGCGATGAAAGCTAATCACTCACTTCTCGTGCGAAATCTTCTGCTCACCTTGGGCGAGCTCAAAGCCCAAGAGGCCATTCCTAGTTTTTTGGAGGTGATGGAAAATGGGGCCAGCTCTGACCTGAGAGTCAGTGCTCTGATTTCTATAGGTAAGGTCGCCAGGGATCCCTCTCTATTGGATGCTTTTGAAGTGAAGTTTCGAGATAATATGCTGGAGCAACAGCTTTTCATGAGTGCGAAACAGCAAATTCACTTTAGATCCCAATGGAAACTAGAAGATTACTTACAGCGGATCTTTGAAAGCCCATCGTTTCACCGAACGCTGCCTTATGAGCTCAATCATTTTGATGCGAAAGATGTCAAGGAAGGATTTAAATTATTTAGTGAATCCAAATATTTTGAGAGATGTTGCCTTGCCCTTTCAAAGCTCAATTTTCCAAACATGGCGTTATGGTACAGCGATATTTTTAAATTGGATCAACTCACCCCTGATCAATTGAGATATGTCCTCGAGAGCGTTGCTTGGCATAGCTCGGACGACATGAGTGAACTGCTCGATCGAGTTCACCTTGTTGCTCAATTTGATTCGGATACTCTACTTGTTGCAGAAAAAAACACTTTTAAAAAATGGACGCAGGCTATTGCGTTCGGTTTGCCATCGGCAGATCGGAGTTTTAAAAAATGGATGGAGCCTGAACTCTTCAGAAAATTGACTCTTGTGAACCAGGTTCATTTTCTCAATGCTTTTTCTGATTTTGGCCTCAGTGTCCTTATGGATTCAGCCCGGCTACAATCGCTTGAGAAAATATTGGTCGGTATTTTAGGATCTGATTTTGATTTTATAGTGCAAGGGCGTGCATTGCGTGTGGCTGGGGTTTTAGGGTTTCACTCTAATAAGAAAATCTTTGAGTTTGCTAAATCAAAAATAAGGATCCCTGAGCTAGCCGCTTCTTGCCTTCGGTACTTTGAGTTGAATGGGAATGGGCAAGGATTCCCCGTATTGAGTCAGCTTTTAGAGAATCCGGAGTTCAGACAGACCCATGCTCTTGGGTTGCTCAAAGCGCTTGAGGCTCAGCCTTCGCTACCGATCGTCCTGCCGGAGTTAGATGAGTTTTTAAAAACAGCGGTAAAGGATGCGTCTTCATATTTTTTGCGCATCCAAGCAATTCAGTTGCTCGCCCGTCATCCACGAAAGGCGTTATTGCCGAGTCTGTTAAAATGCTTAGAATCAGATCCATTGATTGCACTTCAAAGCATTATTGCACTCAAAGAGTATTCAGAGGAGTCAATTGCTGATCAGATCGCACCTTTTTTGGAATCAAAAAATCCTTCACTCATGGGGCGTGCATTAGATTCACTACTTGCCATCCCTGGTCTTAGAGCTAAGCGGCTGGTGATGGAATTCTTGCAATTACATGGAGACGATCAAGAAATTTGCGATAAAGTAATCCGCTGTTTTCGTCCGCCCGAGAGCGCGAGTCCCTATTTTTCTGATGTTATTAATTCAATTTTAGTGCGTTTTTCAGATCATCCACTCCAGGATGGATTGCACATGCTTAGGGAAAAACTCCTTACTAAAAATTTAGGCCAATGCGGAAGTTCAAGTCCCAAAGGCGCAGATACGACGGCCCTGGATCAAGAGTTGTCGAAGCATCTGAAAATTTATAAATATTATGACGAGTCAATTCAAGCGGCCTTGAGATCAGCGGAGGTCCCAATCCGGCATCCTGATATTTTTAATGAACATATCGACAAATCAGCCTCAGTCCTTGGGTATTGCAAGGCGACAGACATGATCATTGAGCAAGAGTTTGGAAAGAAACGCCTACTGCCAAAATTAGAAAGTCAATTGCACGAATTTCAGAATATTCTTTACCTGATTGGTTTAAATGATAGCTCTCCAAGCCCAGAGAGAGTTCTTGGACAACTCGGGCTGAGTCGTGAGCATTTTTCATTGGAGTCATTTCCTCTTCATAAAATGTCGCTCATTAGTCAGGGTATTTTGTCAGGAAGAATCCTCAATGAGCATTTTAAAATCATAGATGGCCTTAGAGCCTGGGCCATCCTGTTTTTACTCTTTTGCAGGCCGTTTACTCCCAAGGGGGGATCTAAAGAAGTTAAGCCCCTTTTGCCACTTAAGAGTATCAGTGGAAGTGAAATCGTTGGATTATCTAAGCGATTGTTAGCTCTTCAGGAAATCAGAAATCCAGCAGCCCATCGGCAGACTCTCCTCAAATTTCTGGCTCTAGACGAGGTAAGGCGAGAAGTATTCCAATTGCTCAATCGGTTTGGAGAAATATTTTAAATTACGCTGCCTTTCTAAAGGTTTGGGCATTGAGACCATGTCTTCGCAGGAGGCGTAAAAAATTGCTTCGATCGAGCTTTGCTTCTCTGGCGGCTGCTGAGACATTGCCTTGGTGTTTTGAAAGGGCGGAGAGCAGGTATTCTCGTTCAAATGAGTCATGCCATTGCTTTTTGAGGGTCATATATCCATTGCTCTCGTCACCGCTCCCAGAATGCAGGTGAAATGGAGATTGAACTAACTCCAGCTTTCTTGCTCCAGTGCTGCTTTGATGCCGGGTGGATGGATAGGTGGAGGGGGAGAGATTCACTGGCTCATTGCCTTCATGAAGGAGTGCAATTCTCTCAATGTAACTCAGTAGTTCATGGACATTGCCGGGCCATGGGTAATTGATGAGATTTTCTTCAGTTTCTGTAGAAAATCCAGGAAATATTTTCCCTTGTTTTTGGAAAGATTTCCTAGCGAAATGGATTGCCATGGACAAAATATCGTCCTTCCGATCTCTGAGCGCTGGCAATTGAATTTTAAAATGGCTAAGGGCTTGATGAAGCTCTTCGTTGAGAGTACGGCCATTTTCTTGGGAATTCCTACTTTCAAGAGACCCAAAAATGAGGCGGATATCTGATTTGAGTGCGGTTTTTCCGCCAATTCGATGAAAAGTCTTATCCTTCAGCATTCGTAGAAGCTTGGCTTGCAGTGGAGCGTCAGTTTTGCTGATTTCATCCAAAAAGAGAGTCCCTCCTTTTGCGACTTCAATTAAGCCCCGCCTGGATTGATTGACTCCTGAAAATGCCCCTGCTTCATATCCGAAAAGCTCTGCCTCAAGCGAGGGCTCGAAGCTGTCCGAGCAGTTTACGGAAATCCACGGTCCTTTTCCGCGGCGAGAGGCCGTGTGGGCCATCCTTGCGATGCCCTCGCGTTCAGTTCCCTTTTCTCCAAGAATAAGAATCGTTGATTCTTCGCTGGTTCCTCGCATGGTTTCTCGCCTGAGTTCCGCTAATTGTTCATTTACAGTGGCCATAGAGTTGGCTTTTGAGACATAGCGACAACGCTCTTCAAGGGCGCCCTCGAGTCGCTTGGCACGAGTTTCGAGGCATTCAAAAAAATCAGATTCTGAAGGTTCGGCAACATCTACATCAAACCCACTTTGAGTCAGTTGATTTTTAAGTGAATCTTGAGTTGCTTTGTTGTTTTCAACTAAAAGGATTCTAGGTCGTGCCATGCGATTCTCCTCATGAAGGCGTTGTTAAGTTTCAACTACTAGGAGCCAAAAAGGTTT
>JAHFAC010000221.1 GCA_023250755.1 Bacteriovoracaceae bacterium
AATGAGTTCCTCTGGAAGGGTATATTGATAGGCGTCTAAAGAAAATAAATCTAAAATCTTTGATGTTGAGTGGGACATAAAGTGGATCGAGACTTACCACAATTTTCGAATGGTGGAGCCGGGATAATAGTAATGAAGAATCGATGCCGCGCTATAGCCCCGTTCGCCCATGTTTTTAGCACCCCATTGGCATAGGCCAACACCATGCCCGCTCCCACGGCCGTCAAATCGCCAGTGCCCTTGAGAAATCGGCGAAATTTGAAAAAAAGTGCTCCGAAGAACACTCGCTCCAAACCAACCTCGAAACCGAGGTGCTGGTATTGGGAGCTGAATTTCACTCTGCCCCCAATGCCAAACTACAGTCACTTGCGCCGCACGCCCCTCAGTCCCCCATCGCGAAACAAAGAGACTTGCCAAAGTGCCGTGCCGTAAAAACTCAAGAGCAGCCTTCGGCCAATTTCGCTGAACTCCATCCTGCGCCACTCCCCTTTGAACCACTTCTGCCATCTGGGAATTAGAAATTTCAGCTGACCAACGAAAAGAGGGGGAAACTGCGCAGAATGGGCAGCGAACTACTTTTTTAAATCCAGGATATGGATTTCCCCATACTCTCTCAGGGAACTCCGTCGCCCCGCCACAAGTAGAATGATAAAAAGCCTTGAGCGGAATCCATTTCTTTTCTCCCTTTTCTTGAAACTGCGTCATAAGCACCAATCCTCGAGTCCGGTCAACTGCTCGAGAAGCACGAAAGTCCTCTCGCATCGAACCATCGTAAACCTGATCGCGCACAGTAGCGTCGATGTCGAATCTCGAACCTGGATTTAAACGTGCTTGCCCCATTCGATGAACCGCATAAGTCCTTGCTGCAATGACTTGAGCTGCCATCGCTTTTGCATTCCACTTTGCTGAAAATTCAGCATTCACTAATCCATCAAGATATTTTTCGAGTTCCACTTCATTGACCACTTCGCATTGAGAGCCCACTGAAGAAATGTGAAGGATCTGCCTAAATGGACGATTCTGGAAATTAAGAAATCCCGCTGGGCTCTCAACCGTGACAGGTTCATGCAGATCCAACCATTTGACCGAATGTGTAGAAATCGCTCGGATCATCCCATGAAAACAAGTGAGCTCCCACTCGCTCAACCCATCAGTCCGAGCTGCAACTTTCGCCATCTCATGGATCCTGAGATCAAATCCACGAACGCGAACTCGAGGAATCGCCTCAGTCAGGCGGACTCGAATACGAATCTGCGAAGTGTATTCTTGCGGTGGAATTTTGGCGCCGAACGCCAAGCTCATTGTCAAAATACCGATACTGGCCTGAACGCCTAGGAAAATCCTATTCCATCTTCTGGAAAGCCTCTTGCTCCCCTGCATGTATCTACAGATTATTGAGAGCTTTGAAAAAGAATGCAACTCTATTGAATTTCTGAATATTTTTCGCTAAATACAGAGCTTCACCTATTTTTAATCAATTCTCTCAAGAAAGCGAGACCCTACAGATGGAACTGAATGCAACACCTCCAAATAAAGATGCAATGAATTGCTTGAATCAGATTTTTCAAGCAGAGATGGCCGGAATTGTTCGCTATCTCCATTATTCGTTTATGATCGTGGGCCCCAATCGTATCCCGATTCAAAAGTGGTTTCGTGATCAGGCCACAGAAGCCTCCCAGCACGCCATCATTGTAGGAGAACAAATCACCTCCTATGGGGGGCATCCTCCTGTAGTATCAGCCCATGTTGAAGAAACAAACCAACACTCCGTTCAAGCATTGTTAGAAGAAAGCTTGAAGTTCGAGCTCGAAACTCTTGATCTCTATAAAAAATTGGTCAAATTCGCTGATGCGGACATGGGACTCGAAGAGCTGGCGCGGGATCTCCTTCGTCAAGAGACAGATCACGTCAATGAAGTTCGAAAAATGCTGAGAAAACCCTAACGCATCATCTTCGCCGAGGCGTTACTTTTTCTTCAAAAGGCCCTGTTGTTTTAAAGGGGCTTGTGTGCGCGTAAGAAAAACAAAATATTCTTTTGGGATATCATCAAAAATAGCCTTACCTGAACAGTGAGGGCACTTTTGATCAGGCACCTCCAAGCCGATTTTAAGCAAATGCTCCACTGTAAATAAAGCTGCAAATTCTTTATTACAATCCTCGCAGGTAAATGGAGCATAAAGTGACTCAATCGCCCCGCCGCAGACAAAATTAGAAATTTGATTGGCTTGTTGCAAAACCGCAAAAGAGCATTCAAAAAAACGAAGTATTTTGCCTGTTTGCTTTAATGATTGAAAATACTTAATCCAAGCCTTCACTCCCATCGAATTAATGCGCGACACGTCTCTGGAGTAAACATGAATCTCTTCGGGAACTGCTCCAATCAGTTGATCAAAGTCTGCCGTTTCTTCGATGGAACCGGAGAATCTGACTGCTAAAACTCCATTTTTTTCTTCTTTAGATACCTTCAGCATTTTTCTAATTCCCTATCCGTTTTTTCCCAAAAAAGGCCTAAAAAGGTCCATTGGAAGCGGTACGATCGTTGTCGTAGAATGCTCATTAGCCATTTCTCGAATTGTTTGAAGGTACCGCAACTGAAGCGATATCGGCTGGGCCGCCATGACCTCAGCCGCTTCTGCTAATTTCTTTGAAGCCTGCATCTCACCTTCAGCAGCGATCACTTTTGCCCGTCGCTCACGCTCAGCCTCTGCCTGTCGAGCCATGGCTCGCTGCATTTCAACCGGAAGGTCAATTTGCTTTACTTCGACATTGGACACTTTGACCCCCCATGGCTCAGTCTGTGAGTCCAAAATTTCCTGAAGACGATGGTTAATCGACTCTCGTGAGGCCAACAACTCATCGAGTTCGACTTGGCCCAGAACCGAACGCAAAGTAGTCTGCGCCAGTTTTGAAGTTGCTAGGAGATAATTTTCTACCTCCACAACTGCGCGGTTGGGTTCCACTACACGAAAATACACCACCGCATTGACTTTAATGGTTACATTATCCCTACTAATCACATCTTGAGGAGGGACATCCATCGTCACCGTTCGTAAATCCACTCGAACCATTCGATCTACGATAGGGACTAAAATAATAAGACCAGGGCCTTTGGCGCCAATGATCCTCCCCAAGCGAAAAATCACCGCACGCTCATACTCATTCAAGACCTTCACACTCATGAGCAGAAAAATGCCTAAAAGGAAAATAAAAAAAATAAAACCTCCCGAGATCATTGGCATAACTGTTCCTCCTCGATCCAATCTCCCACTTTTAAAGTCGGGATGGAATCTTAATTTCTAGAAATTCCGCCACTTTTTTAAGATCCTCCCAAGCCTCACGCTTGGATTCAGGATTTCGAAGTAAATAAGCAGGATGAAAAGTAGGCATCATTTGCGCTCCTCGATAGGGATAGAGGCGACCCCGAATTTGCGTAATACGTACTTCTGCCTGAAGTAAGGTCTGAGCCGCAAACCTTCCCAATGCAACAACAATCTTGGGTCGAATCACGTCGATTTGCCTATAAAGAAAGGGACTACAGGACTCGATCTCGTCACGCTCTGGATTCCGATTCCCTGGAGGCCTGCATTTGACAACATTCACAATATAGACCTGAGCCCGCTCAAGCCCCATTGCTTCGATCATGCGATCAAGAAGCTGTCCTGCCATTCCGACAAAGGGGCGCCCCTGAACATCTTCTTGCTCACCCGGCCCCTCACCGACAAACATGAGCTGAGCTTTAGGATTTCCTTCACCCAAGACAATCGTCTTTCGTCCGGAACAGAGTTTACAGCGAACACACCCCTGAAGTTCAGAAGCTATTTTTTCGAGTGAGTCTGAAATAACTGCAGCTCTTTTCATCACAAGTGCATCACTCGGCAAAAATCCATCCCAATAACTACTTTGCTGCTGCTCATCCATGGCATGGACTATCTGCCAAAAAGAGCTTGATTGTAAAGTAGGCTAATTGACTCGATGCAATGATAAATTTTTATCCTTTAATAAAAACCTAAAAAATCGAAATGAGTTATCCAAGCCCTGTCTCAGATAGGACACATCTATACACGATCTATTGTATTCAACTAAAATCAACACAGAGGTCATGGTGGAACGTTTGCAGCAAACAATAGACCCGCAAGGAAGTTCTGAGTTTAATCAGTGAGACTTCTTCAGAAAAAAAACCAC
>JAHFAC010000222.1 GCA_023250755.1 Bacteriovoracaceae bacterium
ATCGGACTTTGTCTTCTGAGTTCGATTCCTGGTCTTGCGGCGATTTGGATTTTGATAAAAGGCGTGGGTGAGGTGAGTCGCTCAAAATCCATTGCAGAGGGGGAGAGGGACGGA
Organism: Bacteriovoracaceae bacterium; assembly: GCA_023250755.1. Classification (GTDB taxonomy): domain Bacteria; phylum Bdellovibrionota; class UBA1018; order UBA1018; family UBA1018; genus JAHFAC01. The sequence continues at coordinate 115 of JAHFAC010000222.1, forward strand.
AAGCACTTTTCACCCGAGCTCAAACGGTATCTTTTGATCATGGGGTTTTTTGGGTTCGCCAATTCGAGTGATGCTTTTATTCTCCTTCGCGCCAAGGAGTTTGGCTACTCACTGCTTGAAGTGCTCGGTTTGATTGTTTTGTTAAACCTGGTTTCAAGCTTGACTGCGATCCCTGCCGCTATGGCCTCAGATCGCCTGGGCCGGCGTTCGCTCATTGCGCTCGGTTGGTGCATTTATGCAGTTTCTTATGCTTTAATTGGCTCCAGTTGGATAGCTACCAATGGAGTTGCCTTTGCCGGCTCAGTTGCAGTCTATGGTCTGTTTTTTGGGTTTACCGAGAGTGTGGAGCGGGCTTGGATTGCCGATCTGGTTCCATCTCCCCTTCGGGGGCGAGCCTATGGGGCATTTGGCTTGGTTACAGGTGTCGTGGCCTTACCTGCTAGCTTGGGCTTTGGTTGGCTCTGGGATCATTTTGGGAGTCAGGTGCCTTTTTTTGTAGCCTCTGGGGTGGCGTTTTTCTCAGTGATTTTGTTGATTTTACTCGTGCCATCCCATCGTATGGATTCACGGTCTAGTATTTCCCGAGTTTAAAGTCTTGGCCGGACTCCACTGATCCTGTTTCAGGGATTTTTACCGTCCGTCTTGCAGGGTTGGAGTGGAGTCGACGAGTTTCAAGGGCTTTTGGATCTAGCTGAATCTCATATTCGCCCGGTTTAACGGAGTGAAGCCAGAAAAATCCATCCGGATCAATGATAGCCGATTGGACTTTTCGGTGAGAAGCATGTTCGAGGAGTTGCACTTCGAGACCTCTGAGGTAGTTACTCTGTGCCGCATCTTCTGTGCTGACTGAGCCGTCGATTTCACCAATGGCCACAACCGGCAGGTCAACATATTGAACATGTCCAGGACTTGGAAAGAATCGGACCCCTTTTTTTGAGGGTTCTAAGAGGGGATTATCCAAGGAGCGTAGTGAAATGCTGACATCGACAGGTGAGTAAGGAGCGAGATGTTGGAGATAAACCCTGCCATTTTGATCTGTGATCCAATCCGAGTCTTTTTTTCCAATTTTGAGATGGATTCCAGGAAATGGATTTTCACCAGGGTCGCGAATTCCGTTCTCATTGGTGTCAAGAAAAACGGAAACAAGCGCAGAACCGTATTGGGTTTGAGGATCTGAATTCATGTATATTTTTTCTTGTTGCGGCTGATAACTCAAGCTGGAGTTTAAGACGACCGCCAGGCTATAGTCACTGTTGGTATCCACAGTGGTGCTAATGCCAGCCATGAGTGATTCAAATTGCTTTGAAATTCTCGCGGTTCCACGTGTCAAATGGGATTGAAACTGATGCTCTGTTCCGAGCGAGGCCGAATATCGGTCTGTAAATCGTCCCTGGACTTCGGTTTCGATTCCATAGATGTTTTTTCGATCGTAGGTCGCTCCCAGGCGAAATTGCAGGATTGATGGAAAATAATAAGCACTCAATTTTCCGCCAAAACCACTGATATCAGTGAGAGGGGCCTGGAGTTCATTTGTAAAATAGATCTTCCCAATATTGATTGCGAGTCTTTGTGTGACAGAAAACAGAGTGAGATGGTTTTCAAACTGGTCTTGGGTGAGCTGCCAAGTTGTCGTGATGGGTAGGGGACCTAATCTTGGAAAAAAAAGGTTGGCCTGGGTTTGGCTCGTTTTTAATAACCCAGCGCTGGAGTTGAAAATTTCACTCCTGAAATCAGATAATCCAACATAACTGATGTCGAACGAAGATTGAAAAATCGGGGCCTGCAATTCAAATTGATAAGCTCTTGCTGCTGAATCAGAAAAAACAGTGAGCTCAGAGAGCAGAATTGGGCCAATCGCTCCATTCGCTCCTATGTATGCGTAGTGTTTTGGAGTTGAATTTTCCTGCCAATCAATGTTGGCGACTCCTCCTCGGAGCGTGGCTTTTCTGAACAATCCTAAATCGAATTGTCCCGCATAAAATGTTTGCCCCTGATTGAGAGAGGCCGCGACCCGGTAATTTTTAGAGTCCGTTCGGGTTGCATTTGAATCGATTAAATAGGTTTTCTGTTCTTCTCTTCGTTGGCCATTGGGGCCATAAAAAATAAATTTAAATTCATTTCTTCCATAATAAAGGGGAATCTCTGCAAAGAGATACCTTTTGGTTTCGTCGGACAATGAGCGTTTAAGGAGTATCCCATTATGATAAAGTTCGACTTCCCATCCAGGCAAGAGTTCGCCTTGGAATTCTTGTTTTCCAAAGTTGTGGCTTATTCCTAATGGGTAATTGGAGATCGAGATTCCACGCCTAATTTTTCCGAGGCTAATGAGCGGCATGGGTGAGAAGTTCACATCAAAAATTTGAAATTCTGTAGCCTGCAATGGACCCAAGAGGGAACCATTGAGATCATGTTTTCCAAAATGCATTTGCCAAGCGCTTAAATTTTTTTCTGAGCCCCCGCCCTGCCCTTGAAATTCGAGCCCCAAGAGATGGGCCGAAACCTGGGAGTCAAGCAAAACCGTGTCTGAGCGAGTTTCTCCAGATTGGTTATGCTGAATTGTGATTTGCTGATCAAAAAATGGGCCTTGAAATAAGCTTTCTGTGGAGGGTTCGCGATCATAGCCCGGATCAAAAAATTCAGTTGACGAGGCGAGGCGTTCGGACTCCCTTTCTCGCTCTTTTTGAAGTTCGATTGGAATTTTTTCGCGCGTGGTGATGGTTAATTTTTGGCGAAAAGGATTAATGGAAAAGTTGACAGGAAACCACGATTCAAAGTGCCGAGGTTCTATGTAAATTTCTTCTGAAGCCGGAACAATTCCTTCGCAGCCCAAGCCCTTGATCGGGATTATTTCGATTTTAGAATCATGTTCAACTTTGCATGGCTTAAGATCGAGTTGAAATCTCCGTGTTTCTTGCAAGAAATATCCGCTAGCTTTTCCCTCGTGCGCTAAGACCTCAATGGAGAAGCCTAGGGCTTGGGTGAGCTCGCTCAAAGGGAGTAGCCACGTTCCATTTTGCTCATAAGCTAAAAGCCCATCCTTAAGAAGGGTTCCGTCTTGGAGCTGGACCTCTAAGATTCTTTCGTGATCTGGAGATAGATATTCATCAGAATAGCCCCACTGGGCGAGCACTAGCCCGACTGAAATAGACCAACTGAGTAGTCCGAGTAGTCTTGACCCTTTGAGTTTAGGAAGGTAGTTAATCCCGAATGCCATGGATGTTGGTTTTTCGAAATAGACTTCTCTCATTAGGAGTGGGTTTTGTCATTCTTCTTCTTTCGCTCAGGATGGGCGACGCTGCAAGCACCATAGGGACCGCTCTTCAAACTGTGGTCGCCGCAATTTCACTCTTTCATGTTTCTGATTTAGATTTTGCCGAAGGGGTTCAGGGTGAATCAGAAAAAACTATTTTACCTGGGACCATGGAAACCCCGGAGAATGCAAGTTTTGAGGTCGTGGGTGAGCCGAACCATCATTTTGTCATCATTTTACCTGGTGATCAGGATGTTCGAATGAAGCTGACTACGGGATCGAATAATCCGTTGACTCAAGAGATTCCAGTTTTTGGATTTAAATCATTTCCGGCATCTTTGGCGCAGCTCGAGCCAAATGGGAAGAGAATGCTTTATGTCGGCGCGACTCGTGCAGCGCTCCCAGTCTATCAGGTGCCAGGGAAATATGAGGGAACTTTTCTCGTTCATGTGATTTACACGCATTAAGGAATCGGTGTTTCAGCAGATGAAAGAAGCTTTCCACCCTCTTCTTGAGATTCTAAGAATTCAACTCTGAGTTTTCCACTTTTGATTTTCAAGTCTTGAGGAGGATTGAGACGAAAGCGGGCATTGAGTATTTTAGTATAAGAAGAGATGCCGTTGAGAGTTGCAATGAGTTGTGGTTCTGTTTTTTCGTTCGGGATAAAATAAGCTCTAAAGCCCCCATGTGCAAAACCATTCCCTGAAGTTTGCAGTTGAACAGAGAGTTCGGGGAATGTCTTCTGATTTTCAATTAACTTCAGTTCTGAGAGTGTAATTTTTGTGCTGATCTTGCCATGTTTGAAGTAGATTGG
>JAHFAC010000223.1 GCA_023250755.1 Bacteriovoracaceae bacterium
CTTCAGAAGAGGAAACAAGACCTAGCCCGCAGCGTCTTGGGACAGGGAGATAGCGGCGGTGTTGCCCCGGCTGAACTCACTCGTGAGGATCTGTTGGAACTGTTGCGGTGAGTCTAGGATGGCGAAATCGGGAGCAGGCTTTGATTAAGAGTTCCCGCGCCTGAGCTTTTCGCGTGCTAAAGTCGCTCGTAACTATGAACTCCCAAGACCCATCTCAGCTGGTCAGGTGGCTTTATCTTGATATGAACAGTTTTTTTGCTTCGGTTGAGCAAGAGATGAATCCTTCTCTTCGCGGCAAGCCGATTGCCGTTGTGCCATTACTCGCTGATACCACCTGTTGTATCGCTGTCAGTTATGAGGGAAAGGCGTTTGGGGTGAAGACCGGCACGAAGGTTGGCGAGGCCAAGAGGCTCTGTCCCAAAATGCAGTTTATCGAAGGGGATCACGGCCATTATATTGAGTACCATAATAGAATTGTCGAAGCCGTGGAATCCTGTCTGCCCATCGAGGCTATTTGTTCCATTGATGAGATTGCTTGTCGCCTGACAGGGTCCCAGCAAAATGGAAAAATCGTAGAGACCTTGGCGGCAAAGATTAAATCCACCATCAAGAACAAGGTTGGCACATCCCTGCGTTGTTCTATTGGTGCCGCACCCAATCGTTACCTTGCCAAAATTGCAGCTGATATGGAAAAGCCTGACGGTTTTACCCTCATTCGTCCCTGTGATCTTCCTGCAATTCTGTATCCGCTTACCTTGAGGGATTTGCCGGGAGTTGGACCTCAAATGGAAGTGAGACTGAATAGAAAAAGAATCTACAGTATGGAAGAACTTTGCTCTTTATCGATCCAGGAGATGAGTCAGGCGTGGGGGAGTATCTGTGGCGATGAAATGTGGCACCTCCTGCGAGGCAAAGAATTAAAAGAAAAAAAATCTGAGCAAAAAACCATCAGCCACTCCCATGTCCTCCCCCCTGAGCTTCGTCATGAACAGGGTGCACTCCAAGTCCTCAAAAAATTGACGACAAAAGCTGCCGCTCGACTGAGAAAAGAAAAATTTTGGGCAAGTGGAGTTCAAATATTTGTCAAATTCTTGGGAGAAGATACATGGAAAGCACGCTGTGGATTGATGGAGACGCAAGATACTTTGGCGTTGATTCACGCCATCGGACGACTCTGGAATGAACTGCCTGCAGGCTCGATCTATGCAGTGGGTCTTGTATTGACTGGATTAGTCTCTGATGCTTACCACGCACCCTCTCTCTTTGAAGATCCCAGGCGAAACCAACTCATCAAGACGCTCGACAGCATCAATGAAAAATTTAGAGAAAAATTCGGAAAAGATGTGGTCCATTACGGTGCCACTCACGAGAGTGGGGGATTAGCTCCACTCAGGATTGCCTTTACGAGGATTCCAGATCCAAGCGAAGCTTGATCGTGAGCCGCTGGTTTTTTGATATACAACTTTACCTTGGATCAACAGGACAAGTGGAGATACACTGGTCTTTTAGATCTCTTGAACCGATTGAGGGCCTCCGTGATGTCGAGAGAAAAGGACAAGTTAGCTTCACCCTTGTATCAGACGTTCCCAGCGCTGGATGGTGTCCGTGCGATCAGTATTCTTTGGGTAATTTTTTATCATCTACCCGTTTCAATTCCGAGTTGGCTCACACCGCTCAGAAACCGTGGGGAACTGGGTGTTGAGCTCTTTTTTTCGATCAGCGGCTTTCTTGTGACGCGAAGTTTATTTCAGTGCATCGACAAGAGTCGAGCGGGAGAGCGGATCCCCTTACTTAAAACGGCTAAGGATTTTATTTTAAGAAGAGTTGCGAGGATTTTTCCACCTTACTTCCTTTTATTGGCGTTTCTTTTATTGATTGCTCGATTTATTGACACCTCTCTACTTTCAAAACTAGCTGGAATTCGTGAAGATTTCTGGATGTTTCCGGTTTTTTTATCTAACTATCTAGTTCCGATTTCGGCTCATCCTGTTCCTGATACTCTCGGTATTACTTGGTCCCTTGCTTTTGAAGAACAGTTTTATTTGATTTTACTTTTTATGTTTTTGACCGTCGGATCTTTTTCTGGGATCGGCTTTCGCCGCCGGCTTGCGGCGGTTATTTTCGGAGCAGGATTGGCCTCGATTGCAATGCGGCTTTATTTATCGTTCGGGAGGCTAGAGTCCCCCGTTACCATTAAAGAGATGCAGATGTTTCTTCACCTGCGGTTTGATGCCCTTTCTTGGGCATGCCTTTCTTGGTTCTTCTTTGATCGCCTAGGCTGGTTATGGAAAAATCCGATACGTGCTTTTTGGGTCAATGTGTGCCTGGTTTTTGGAATCGTATTAACCGTAGCAGGACACCATTGGTTTCCAGAGAGCGGGCCTTGGCAGGCTTTTGTTTATTGTTTGACCGGTCCAATATTTACGATTGCTGTCAGGGCTTTGTGCGAAACTCGGTATCGAGAGTCATGGATTGCACGCCTCCTGTCTCACCCGATTTCTGCCACCATTGGGATGATCTCCTATGAAATTTACTTGATTCACGAGATCGTGATTGGAACACTGGTTCGAGCCGGGCTAAAATCATCTCCATTTTTATATGGAATTTTAGCTGTAGTGATCAGTTTGGGAGCAGCTTGGTTATTTCATCGCTGTTTCAGTGTACCGACTCAAAAGTGGATTCGCCAAAAGGGAGGCGGAAGCAGTCAGTCGGTTCGGGCTTATGCTTGAAAAATATCTTTGAGTGAGAAGATGGATCGGGTTTTAAGTTCTCGCACCGGGATTTCTTACTTGAAGATTCCAAAGTTGAGAATAGGTTTTATTTTTTCCGAGGAGCTCTTCGTGCGTACCTTGCTCGAGAACCTCTCCTCGCGTGAGAACGTAGATGTGATCCGCATGGGTGACTGTTGAAAGTCGGTGGGCAATCACGATGGTAGTTCTACCCCTGGAGATTTCAGCCAAAGACTTCTGAATCATGGCTTCAGTTTCATTATCCACAGCGGAGGTAGCCTCATCCAAGATCAAAATCGGAGGGTTCTTTAAAATCACGCGCGCAATCGAAATCCGCTGCCTCTGACCACCCGATAATTTTTGTCCTCTTTCGCCGACAACGGTTTCAAGGCCATGGGGGAGTCGATCGATAAATTCGTCCGCATAGGCTTTTCGAGCAGCTTCAATTACCTGTTCTCGGGCCGCGCCTGGACGGCCATAGGCGATGTTTTCAAAAATAGTCCCATGAAAAAGAAAAACATCCTGGCTCACAAGTCCGATTTGAGCGCGCAAATCTTGAGGATCACATTTTTCGATGGGGATTCCGCCCAAAACGATTTCACCTTGGTTGGGTTTATAAAAACGGAGGAGCAATTTCGTAATCGTGCTTTTACCAGAGCCCGTCGGACCTACGATGGCCACTGTTTTTTCTGCCGGAACACGAAGATTGATGTTGTTCAAGACTAAAACTTGATTCTCATAGGAAAAGCTGATGTTTTTAAACTCAATCCCCATCTGCTTGGAGAAGTAAGACTTTTCTCGAGCGGTCTCAAGACGCACTGGAATTCCTAGAAGACTCAGAACCCGATCAGCAGAGGCCATTGCTCTTTCAAAGAGGTCTACCGTACTTGCTAGATCTCTGAGGGGCCAGAGCAGTCTTTGAGTTAAAAACACTAAGACTCCATAAAAACCCACATTGAGTTCACCCCGTAAGGTCATCCATCCCCCAGTTACGAAGGTTGCTAGGAATCCGAAAAGAACCGCCATGCGAATCAGGGGATTAAAGCTCGACGAATAAAAAATTGCTCGTTGATTGGCCTCAAGATAGGCTTGACTGTCTTTTGCAACTTGCCCGACTTCTCTTGCTTCAGCGGCAAAGCTGCGAATTGTCGCAATCCCACTGATATTATTTGCTAGACGAGCGGCAATGAGACCCGCTTTCTCTCTGACGTTGAGATACAAGGGCGCTGCATTTTTTTGAAAATAGAAAGCACCCATTAAAATAATAGGCATGGGCAAAAAGGTAAAGGCGGCGATCTTTGGAGCCAATGCAAAGAAAACGACCCCGATGAGAATGACTGATGTGATCACCTGAATCAGACTGTTCATGCCTTCATTGTAAAATCTTTCGAGCTGATTGATGTCATCATTCAAAATAGAAACAAGGCCACCCGTGCTCCGGT
>JAHFAC010000224.1:0-756 GCA_023250755.1 Bacteriovoracaceae bacterium
CCTTTTTGTGATGAGCCCCTGTTAAAAAAGGTTTTGGCAGCTCGCCAGGCACAGGATCGCAAAGTGATTAAAACTTGGTCGAGAAGATCGACGGTTCTTCCTGAATTTGTCGGACTCACTTTCGCTGTCCATAACGGTAAGAAGTTCGTGCCAGTTTATGTGACTGAGAATATGGTGGGTCATAAGCTCGGTGAGTTTTCACCGACCCGGATGTTCCATGGCCATACGCCTGCGGATAAGAAGGCAGCTGAAACAGCCGGAGCAGCGGCACCAGCTCCAGCAGCCGGTGGAGCACCAGGTGCTCCAGGTAAACCAGCACCAGGAGCAGCGGCAGCCCCAGCGAAACCGGGAGCTAAGGCTTAAGCGGTAGGGATTGAGGAGAAACTTATGAATTTTACTGCAAAAGTAAGTTTTGTTCGAATTGCTCCGCGAAAGATGGGGTTGATTGCCGATGAGGTTCGCGGAAAGGGAATTAACGATGCTCTGACCTATCTCCAGTTTTCGCCCAGAAAGCGAACAGCAGGAGTACTTAAGACTTTACTCAAGAGTGCGGTGTCTAATGCGGATCAAAAAGGAACAGTGGATGTTGATACTCTTTTTGTGAAGCAGATTTTGGTGGGGCAAGGGCCGACATTGAAACGGTTTCGCCCCCGAGCGAAGGGTTCAGCATTTCGCATTAACAAAAAGACCAGCCATGTGACGGTCACGTTGGCTGAACGTTAAGAGGGAACAATGGGTCAGAAAGTTCATCCAATT
>JAHFAC010000224.1:775-4171 GCA_023250755.1 Bacteriovoracaceae bacterium
GACTTGGGATAGTCGGTGGTTTGCGAAGCGAGATTACGCTAAGCTTCTCCATGAAGACATCAAGCTCCGCGACTATCTAAAGCAAAAGCTTTACAGTGCTGGGATCGCAAGAATTGAGATTGAACGCGCTGCCAACAAAGTGAAAATTAATGTCCATACTGCTCGTCCTGGAATTGTTATTGGTAAAAAAGGCGCAGGAGTGGAGTCTTTGAAGGAAGATGTCCAAAGGCTTTCAAAAAATGAAGTTTTTCTCAATATCATTGAAGTAAAAAAGCCTGAGTCCAATGCCCAGTTTATTGCAGAGAGTGTCGCCGCACAGCTTGAGAAACGCGTAGCTTTTCGTCGTGCGATGAAAAAATGCATGACCTCTGCCTTTAAACAGGGAATCAAAGGAATGAAGATCCGCGTTTCAGGACGCTTGGGTGGTGCTGAAATTGCTCGAACTGAGTGGTATAGCGAGGACAGTGTTCCTCTCCATACTCTTCGTGCAAATATTGATTTTGGCTTTGCTGAGGCAAGGACCACATACGGAGTGATTGGCGTGAAGGCCTGGGTTTACCATGGTGAAATTGCATCACTGAAGAAACAAGCGGCACAAGAGGCCAAGGCTCTTCAAGGCGCATTATAAGGAGTAATGAACCATGTTGTCCCCTAAGAAAGTCAAATGGCGTAAACATCAGAAAGGCCGAATGTGTGGTAAGGCCAATCGTGGAAACACGCTTTTTTTTGGTGAGTTTGGCCTACAAGCTACGGAGTGTGGCAAAATTACCTCAAAACAGCTGGAAGCATCCCGCGTGGCCATGACTCGTTCGGTAAAACGCGGTGGACAGATTTGGATTCGTGTTTTTCCGGACAAAGCAATTACAAAGAAACCTGCTGAGACACGAATGGGCTCAGGAAAAGGAAACGTTGAGGAGTGGGCGGTTGTAATAAAGCCAGGCCGCATCCTTTTTGAAATGTCAGGTATTCCTAAGGAAGAGGCGTTTGAAGCTTTGCGATTAGCGAATCACAAGCTTCCGATTCATTGTAAGCCGGTTGACAAGGTGATGGAAGCTCATGCAATTGCTCAAGGAAAAATCAAGCCACGCTGGAAAAACTGGCAGGTAGCTCCTCCTACCAAGGCAAAGCCAGTGGCTCAGGCAGGGTAAAGAGGTAACAGTGTATGTCTACGAAGAAGTATCAGGAGTTGAAAAATTTATCCAAAGATGAGCTTCTGACCAAGGAGCGTCAGTTGGTGGCTGATTTGTTCCAGGCCCGGATGAAACGGACCACGGGTCAGCTTGAAAACATGGCCAGTGTTTGGTTGATGAGGAAGAATCTGGCTCGCGTCAAAATGTTGCTCACTCAAGTGGGTGGCAACAGAGTTGGAGCGGAAGTGAGAAAGGAAGTAGCGAGGTAATTGGTGATGAGTACAGAAACAAAAAGTCCTCTGCAAAAACGACGCATCATAGTCGGTACAGTCGTGAGCGATAAGATGCAAAAAACGATCGTCGTAAAAGTGGATCGTCGAGTCCGGCATTCACTCTATGAAAAATATATCACTCGATCTCGCCGCTTTAAGGCTCATGATGAGAAGAATCAGGCAAAAATTGGTGATTTGGTGACTCTGGTTGAGTCGCGCCCCTTGAGTCGCGAAAAACGATGGGTTTTACAATCGATTTTGCGTCAAGGTGTTCAGAGCGTTGAGGCAAACGTCTAAGGCAAGAGGGAGATTTCTATGATTCAAATGAAAACTCGTCTAGACGTTGCAGACAATTCAGGCGCTAAATCCGTCATGTGTATTAAGGTATTGGGCGGGAGCAAGCGCAGGTACGCGACGTTGGGTGATGTGATTGTAGTGACTGTTAAAGATGCTATTCCAAGCGCAAAAGTTAAAAAGGGTGAAATTGTAAAGGCTGTTATCGTTCGTACTCGGAAAGAAGTGAACCGTCACGATGGTACGTATATTCGATTTGATTCGAATTCCGCAGTATTGATTAACGCCCAAAATGAACCCATTGGAACTCGTATCTTTGGACCTGTAGCCAGAGAGCTTCGTGCAAAGGCATTTACGAAGATTATCTCGCTTGCTCCAGAAGTGTTGTAAGAGGTGATGGTGTTATGTTGATTGCAAAACCAATTAAATTATCGATTCGGAAAAATGATCAGGTCCAGGTGATTGCCGGTAAAGAAAAGAGCAAAACCGGTAAAGTACTTAAGGTGGATCTGAAGTCCGGTCGCGTTTTTGTTGAGAAAGTAAATTTTGTTAAAAGACATGTTCGTCCGAATCAGAAGAATCCCCAGGGGGGAGTGATTCAAAAAGAACAAAGTCTGCATTATTCAAATGTTCTCTTGCTTTGTCCAAAGTGTAACCGGGGTGTTCGCCATGGACAGAAGTGGATTGATATTGACATGGCCAAGGCAAAGAAGACGGCAAAAGCCGGATCTAAGAGTGAGGGCCTGAAAAAGGTCAAAGTTCGGTTTTGTAAGCGCTGTAATGAAAATTTGGATGCAGCGTGAATCAAATCCTAGGAGGTAGATAACGTGGTAGCGGCGAAAGACGATACCGAGAAAAAAGTAAAAGGCTCAGACCCAGTAGAGGGTCAAGCCGACGATGCAAAGGCGAAGCGACTTGAAGCCAAAAAGGCTGCAGCCGATGCAGCTCGTGCTAAGGCTAAAAAAGCAAAGGACGATGCAGCAGCTCTTTCGATTAAAATTGCTGCTCCAGGAGAAACAAAAGTCTCACCGAGCAAGACCCCTCGACTTGAGGTGCTTTATCGTTCTCAAGTAGTTCCAGCTGTGATGAAAGAATTCCAATTTAAGAATTCAATGCAGGTTCCTCGACTCTCCAAAGTAGTAATTAATTGCGCAGTCAAAGAAGCGATTGCGAATCCAAAATTACTCGATACGACCTTAGAAGAACTCATGGCATTGACTGGACAAAAACCTGTTTTGACCCGTGCTAAAAAAGCTATCGCGTCTTTTAAAGTTAGAAAAGGCAATGCAGTTGGGGTCATGGTGACTTTGCGTCGGGCTCGTATGTATGAGTTTTTGGATCGATTAATGAACGTTGCTCTTCCACGTGTGCGTGACTTCAAGGGTTTGAGCTCAAAGGCTTTTGATGGTCGTGGCAATTATTCTCTGGGAATTCGTGAACAGATCATTTTCCCCGAAATCAATTACGATCGTGTGGACAAGATCAAGGGCTTGACTGTGACCATTGCCACTACGGCTAAGAGTAACGAACACGCTAGAGCCGTATTGGCGGCACTAGGGATGCCATTTCGGAAGTAGAAATTCTAATAGGAGATGAATTTTGTCTACCAAATCTAAGCTTGAAAAAATCGGGAAGAAGTTGAAATTCAAAGTTCGCGTAAGGAATCGTTGTCCGCTCTGCGGCCGGCCGAGAGCCTATAT
>JAHFAC010000225.1 GCA_023250755.1 Bacteriovoracaceae bacterium
ACCTTTGCCCCTGCTAATCTAGAAATTAAGGCGCTGGTTGGGCCTGCGTGAAAATTAAGTACGTAATCAAAATGCTGTTTTCTGAGTGGAATTGCAAAGCGAGCCATTGCCAAAGCACGCGATGCTCTCCCTGTGGGGCGCTCAAAACACAAAATCCGATCCGCACCGAGATGTCCTTTGAAAATAGATGCCCAGTGAGAAAGAACAGCAACATGGATCTCAGCTTGCGGAAAAGCCTTACGAAGCTCTAACAAAGGGGCCGTCAAGAGAACTGTGTCTCCGAGCGAACGGAATTTGATTACGAGAATTTTTTGAAGCCCAGTCATTCGCACAAAAACTTATCCTAAATTGAACGACCTAGGCAATCACTGAGATGTGGGCGAAACCCACACCATAAAAAAACCCCTGGAAGCTCAAAGCTCTCCAGGGGTTCATACTTCTTAAGAAATAAGAGAGATTACTTAGTTTCTGTCATGCTCTCTGTTTTTTTCTCCGCTTTCTGGGCTTTCTTAGCTTTTTTGGTCTTCTTAGCTTTCTTTTCCATTTTCTTTTCGGTCTTGGCAGGAGCTGTTTGTTCAGCGGCTGGGGCTGCTGGAGCAGCGCCTTCTTCGGCCATAGCAACTGCGGACAATGCAAAAATAGCCATCAAAGCAAGTGCGAACTTTTTCATGATTCTTTCTCCTTAGTTAATTGTAGCTGTTGTATAGGATGGAAAACCTTTTCCCATCCAATAGTGCGGCCTGTTTAACAAGCCCCTCCCCTCTCAGCAATAAAAAACCTCTTATTTTCATAGAGTTGTGGGATTTTGATACACTTAGCTAAAAACTGTTGCGATCTGCGGCAAATGACTAAAATTTCGAGTCAAATGTGTAAATATGTCGCACATCAATATGTTGGAACCTAAGATGGTTTAACTTCATTGCTGAAAGTTGGAGAATCAATTTAGTCTGTTGGCTCTTGTCCTGAAAGCGAACTTTCTTGATCTCACCTAAAATGAATGACTGCATTTCAGTGGGATGAAAACAAAACCCCCTCGAAAACTCATAAGTCTTTTTAAATGGAATTAATCTTGCCTCAAAAAGATCCCCGCGTGTAAAGGCACTCTTCACTCCATGGTCCATGACTGTATGAGTTTTGTTTGAAAAAAGATCTTTTATAACCACGCCTTGTCTAATCAATGCGAATCGTTTCAAGCGAAACAAAGAGTGAATCGTCGAGCAAAAGTCCCGATAAATATTTAACTCGTCGTCCGTAAAACGGTCCTTATGTTTACGGAAAAAATACTTGATTGGTGGAAGATCAACACCCGGCAAATCTCGATCAAAAAGATACCAGTCCATGAAGATACACATGCGGTGCTCAAATTCATTGTCGTCTTCGTAAACCACTCCCGATTTGTCAAAATACTCTTGCTTAGCGTTGTAAACCTCTTGGTAGTACTCACCTGTTGTAAATTCTTCAATGACAGGATCGAGGTATCTTTGGAACATGATCAGCTTCTCTTTCCGTCTCGACCTTTACTAAATTTTTGCATTAAATCAACAAACCGCTCAAAAAGTAGCGCTGAATCGTGTGGCCCAGGACATGCCTCTGGATGGTATTGTACAGAAAATGCGTTTTTCTCTGGCAGACTCAAACCCTCTACCGTGCGGTCATTGAGATTGACATGAGTGACTTCGGCTTCTTTTGGAAGAGATTTTGCGTCCACAGCATAGCCATGGTTATGAGAACTGATTTCAACGTGTTTTGCCACGCAATCCAAAACGGGTTGATTGCCGCCTCGATGACCAAATTTTAATTTATAGGTCTTTCCGCCTAGCGCAAGCGCCAAAATCTGATGACCCATGCAAACTCCAAAGATCGGCACCTGACCTAAAAGTGCAGTCACGGTTTCTACAACATAAGGCGCTGCTGTCGGATCTCCAGGTCCATTGGACAAAAAAACACCATCCGGTTTTTTGCTTAAAATTTCCTTGCACGACGTCGACGCGGGCACAACCTCAACCGTGCAGCCGAGTCGCTCAAGATTTCTCAAGAGATTCCATTTTACGCCTAAATCCATGGCTACGACCTTGAACTGTGCCCCAGTAGACGGCCAAAGATAGGGCTTCTTCGTAGATACTTCTGAAATCAAATCCCTTCCCTCAAACAAGGGAAGCTCCGCAAGCAAGCGGCTTGCTGATTCACGCTCAGCAAGCGGCAAGATAATCCCACGGACCACGCCTAAAGATCGAAGATGCCGAGTGACTGCGCGCGTATCGACGCCATAAAGACCTGGAATTTGATTCGATTTAAGGTATTGATCTAAATCTCCCTGTGCACGCCAATTTGAAAATTCATGGCAGTTTTCATGAACAACAAAGCCTCCACACCAAAGGCGCACACTCTCTGGATCTTCGAAGTTAACACCGGTATTGCCAATGTGGGGTACGGTCATGCAGATGATTTGACCATAGTAGGATGGATCCGTGAGAATTTCCTGGTAACCGGTCATTGAAGTGTTGAAAACAACCTCTCCATAACCAAAATCCTTTTTTTCTCGAATCGCTGTAACAGAAACGGGCGCACCGAAGAGATAACCTGGGAACTCCCGGCCTTGGGGGAGAACTCGATCTTCAAGCACTAGGACACCAGGCACCTGCATTCAGTTATCTCCTAATCGAGTTATTTTCAGTCCCTGCAAAAAAACTGGGCGCCCACTGACAAAAGTGGCTTTAATCTGGCCTTTCATCTTCCACCCTAAAAATGGCGAATTTCGACTTTTAGAAAGCACACAGGATTCGTCCCAAATCCAATTTTCACTGGGATTAATAATGGTCACATCGGCATCTCGCCCTTTGCGCAAAGTCCCATAGGGAAGATTCAATAAACGAGCAGGTGCGATGGTCAGTGCTTCAATCCAACGCTTCAGGGATACCACATGATCATGAACCAAGCGCAAGGTGAGGGGAACCGCGGTTTGCAAACCAATGATTCCGTTAGCTGCCTGATCAAACTCTACAGATTTATCCGTTACCCCATGGGGAGCATGATCAGTTGCAATAATCTCGACCAATCCCTCGGCAACCGCTTCCCTGAGTGCTCTGACATCTTTTTCAGAGCGGAGAGGCGGCGCCATTTTAAAGTTGGTGTGATAGTCACGAACCGTCTCTTCGGTCAAAATCAAGTGGTGAGGACTGGCTTCGGCCGTAACTGGCAACCCAGCGTCCTTTGCGCGCCGAATATGCTCGAGTGCAACAGCGGTAGAAACATGCGCAATATGAACGGGAGCTTGGGTTAATCGACAAAGCGCAATCTCGCGAGCCACTAAAATTTCTTCTGCCGCAGCGGGATTGCCCCTGAGTCCCAACTCCGCAGAAAGCGCGCTCTCGTTCATCACACCTTGCCCAACAAGATTACTATCCTCGGCATGGCTGATAATAGGCACACCAAAAGCCTTAGAATAGTCCATCGCCTTGCGCATGAGATACGAATTCATGACCGGCATGCCATCATCGCTAATCGCCTTTGCACCTTCGGCGACCATTCCACCGATCTCCGCCAACTCTTCGCCTTTAAGTCCTTTACTTACAGCTCCTACAGGGAACACTCGGCAAGCTGCCGAAGTTCTCGCTTTTTCGCGAATAAATGCCGTAATGGAAGGACTATCATTTACGGGCATCGTATTTGCCATACAAGCAACGGATGTAAACCCACCGGCTGTCGCTGCACGAGTTCCCGTTTCAATCGTTTCTTTATATTCAAGCCCGGGTTCCCTCAAATGGACATGGAGATCAATTAGACCTGGTAGGACCCAGCACCCCTTGGCATCATAAACCGTTTTAGCTCGTGCAGAAGGAATCTTGCCGGACCTCTCCAGTGCTGCTATTTTTCCATCTTCTAGCCAAAGATCGCCGATAAAATCTTTGTTCTGAGAAGGATCGATGATTCTGCCCCCACGAATTAGAACCGAAGATGCATGCTCAGCCATGGCGGCCCCCCTCTGACATCCACTTTTCAAGTTCTTGAGGATTGCACAACACCGCTAGAACTGCCATCCGCACTAAAACTCCATTAGAGACCTGGTCCAAGATGACAGACGCGGGCCCATCGGCCACTTCTGAACTCAACTCCACTCCTCGATTAATCGGCCCGGGATGAAGAATAATCGCGCCTTTTTTAAGTAA
>JAHFAC010000226.1 GCA_023250755.1 Bacteriovoracaceae bacterium
ATAAAAACGCTGATTGAACAGCAAGGAGCACCTGATCCGAAGAGCAAAGATAAAGCTCCTGCTGAATCTGCAGATTCAGCGATTTAATTAAATTTATCTTTTAAGAAACTCAAATGTCTTTCCAAGCTGGACGAGTGTGAATTGATCTAAAAACCCCTGGTCATTGGCTTTAAAGGTAATCGAAACGCCCGCGTCTGGAATTTTGTATTCAAATTCTGAAGCAGCCCAGAGACGAAGTTTAGGCTGTTGTGTGGGTAGAATCGCTAAAAATCCCTTTTCAAAAAATACTTCGATGTCCATTTGCATTGCATCGGAGTGGTAACTTCCCAGAAATTTCGCTTGTGCCTTGGGATCAATCACCGCCCAAGTCGGAACCTCACAGTCTGCCTCAAAAATGGGAGACAGCACACAATGAGGAGATATTGCCGTGTTCGCAAGGGCGACAGCACCGAGGCGATTTTTTTGGTCAATGATCAGATTGGCGCGATAGCCTCCAGTTGCTCCATTGTGGGTGATCACTGGATGCTTTCCAAGAATCGTAGAATCCCACACCAGCCCTACCCGAACCCCTTCGATGTCCGTTGGAGCCCGAGATTGATGAGCAAGTTCTGCCGCCTGGCTCAAGAGGGTAGAATCGGGCTGCATATTAAATCGAACATATTTCAATAAATCATTGACTGTCGTCTTTAAAACTCCAGCACCCTCGAGAACATTCAAATCCCAAAATGGCATCAGCTCCATAAAGCTTCCATAGCCTTGAGCTGCACGCGAAAAATCGCTGGGACTAAGAGCGACTTTTGTGTCGTTAAGACCAAGGGGCGCCAGTAGATTTCTCCTGAGATAGTGCTCATAATTTTCATGATTTAATTTATTTGAAAGAAGATATCCCAAAAGTCCTACCCCAACATTGGAATAGACATACGAATAGGGTCCTGATTTTTCAGGTTTGAAGCGCTTCAAAAAATCAAAGAGCTTCTCTTCATCGTAATCGTGATATGGATTCAACGGATCAGAAGGAATGAACTGATCTGGCATCCGCGGAAGTCCAGAGCTATGGGTCGCAAGCTGCTCAAGAGTAATCGAACCGGAAAAGACACTGTCTAACTCGGGCCAGAATTTTTTTACGGGATCACTGAGTCCCACTCGTCCCTGCAAAATTTCGAGCGCTAAAAGCGTAGCCGTAAAAGTCTTGGTAATCGATCCCATCTCAAAGAAGGTGTCCCCCGTTGGCACTTCGCTTGAGTCGAGAGCCCGTTTTCCGTAACTCCAAACAGAGGTTTCATCCCCCTGGACCACGCCCACGACCAGGCCTACCGCGCTTTGATTTTGAAAGTGTTTTTGAACGTTTCGATCAACTTGGACTTTCCATGCATCGGATTCAGGTGAGGCGAGGCCAGAAACCGCAAACAACAAGACGGACAAACTTGCAACAACCAATAAAATCCGGCGGATTTGAGTAAAAACCATAGGCCAAGCATCTATCGCGACGGACCGTGTCAGTCAAGAGAATGAGTTCAACTCATGCACTCAACAAATACTCAGCGCTCAGATCAGCTCCACACTCCCACTGGATTCCACCGACTGGATTAACGGATACTTTTTTAAATTCATTTTGATCAAGAAGAGCCGCAAACACGGGAGGGGGATTTTTCAATAACTCGGAAAGATCAATTTGTTTTTTTCTCTTATTGTTGAAATGAACAACTAAAATATTGTTCTTTTCTGCAACAACAGATTCGACTTCGATTAATGCAGTTCCCTCAATCATCATTACTCCAACGGCGACACCGGATAAACTGGCTTACCCTCTTTTGCAAGTACCCAGTCTTTCATTAGATCAACTTATTTGCGAATTTTGATCCATTCGCAAATAAGTTGATCTGCCTTATTAGGCATTTTGCCTCTCATGAGAACTGCCTGTTCAATTGAATACTGGGCTTTAGAAGATTGATAAACCGCATGAATATGAGGTGGGTTATGATCCAAAAACTGGATATAGACGGTAATGCCATAAAAATAACAGATTTGTGGCATTGCTAATTCCCCTCCAATGTTCCGTATAAAACCCAAACAACTCTAACTATTGAATATAAATACAGAAGAGATTCACCTTTGTCTAGCATGTCTCCCTCCCCCTCTTCCTCAGATAAACCCGTGCACGGGTCTTCCCAACTGCCCGAAGTCTGGGATGCGCCCTGAGATCAAGCTCTGCCTGACGCAGAGAAACTCCTCCACCCAGGCTTTCGCGATAGTCTCTTGCGGTAAATCGCGGGCATAACCTGATCAGTTCATCCAACTTTGCTCGTCGAACCGACGCTGGGACTAAAGTCCGAGGTTGCTTAGAAAGCTTTTGAACCGCCTTGTTAGCTAAGTACTCTCGACCCAAAAAACCCCATCTGCGATAAGATTTGATTGCCCCTTGCGCATCATCAAGCATCGCTTTGCCGGCAAAGGACCGTAGCCCCATGAAAAATTGTTCGTTCAAAGCGGGATCTACACCACTCATCACACAAGCGGACCAGCTTCTGAATAATTTTAACTCCACCGTAGGCAATCCCCCAAATACTGACGCCTGATCCAGCAAGACCCCCACGATTGCCGGCCAAGGCTGTTTTAAAACCGAATCATTTAGCATCACCGGCGAAATTTCGCGCCAATAGAGAGAGAAGTGTTGAACCAATTGTTCAGCCAACCGTGGATCAAATCTGGCCCATTGGGTCCAAAGAGCGATTTCTTCTGAGGTCGCTGCGACTTTCAAGGATTGAAGCTGGTGATAGACCCTAGATAATTGCTCCTCAGTCGGAATTTGCTCGAGTCCCTTCATAAAAATTAAACCGAATTTCCAACTTGCTCCATCACATCATCTAAAAAATCCAGGGCTGCACCGGCTCCAGGAATCCCCTTTTCACGCAGTTTTTCGATATGGTCTTCGACCCGTTTGACATTGACTCCCTTTTTGATCAACGCACGGGCATGGGCCACGTCTTTTTGGCGATGAGCGAAACACTTCATAATCAGCATTTCTTCTTTTCCTAGGGCAAGCGCTTTGAGTCGCTGACCTGAAAAAATCTCGATCAAGCGATTGCCATAATCCGAGGGCAGGGTATGTGCAAACGTCGAATAATAGGGATTGAGCCAATCCGGCGCTAAGCTGAGCTCTTGCGCAATTTGTTTTACAAAACCATCCAAGGTTGCGAGGTCCATTCCCTTGGGGACCGCGTCCACATCCGATGTTCCTAGCGCAAACCCGTGTGCAAGTATCATTGCGCTCCCTCCCCCCACAATGAGGGTCACCTCCTGGGCGATAAGAGCATCTAAGTGCGTGAGTGCGGTGAGCATGATTTCGCGGGTAAGATTTTTATGGAGAGGATTCATACTTTGTTTTCTATAATATATTTTATTATTACGAATTTTATATTATTTCGCAATATAAAAATTTAATCTTATATTTTAAATAGTTATAATTATTACTCCACACAAAAAGGATGCTCATCTCATATATTGAGGATAAAGCCAAGACTTTACCCATGCGTATTTCGTGTGGATTAGGAAGAAACTGCTCTCTGCCTTGTGGTCTTGAGAGGTGATTGAAACAGACTCCCTAGACACTGTCGAAACGCTGTTTTCAAGTTTATTCACAGTAAAATCCTGAGTATTCACGGTGATGAAGATCCTGTTGTGCCTTGTGAAATGGGTAAAAAAACTTTCGAACTCGCGCATCCACCTAAAGTGCTCTGGACCATTCCTCATGGCGAGCACATCAACGCAATGGGTCTCGAAAAAGGTAAGTATCGAGAGCAGCTTTTGAATTATCTCGAAGAACAACGACACCTCCTGCGCAAATAAACTCGTCACGTGAACAGTTCTCCCCTTTCTTCCTTGGAATTCTCTCCTCCCCACGCTACTCACCCCTCCTATGAGCAACCCGTTTGAGTCTGGCCAGCGCAAAGTTATTCCGGCTGTATTGATTTACCCAAAATGGGGCGATCAAGTCCTCATGCTTCACAGAAACACTAAAGGCCGACCCGGCGATTATCACTCCGGCAAATGGAATGGACTCGGAGGCAAACTGGAACTGGATGAGTCGCCACTGGAGGGCGCCGTTCGCGAATTCTCCGAAGAGTCAGGACTCACTCTCCCTGAAT
>JAHFAC010000227.1 GCA_023250755.1 Bacteriovoracaceae bacterium
TCGCTCTTTCGCAAACTCACTTACCAATGAGGTAACCTCCGTTTGCGAAAAGCTCCGTGCGCCTTGATGTGAGCCTATCTCCCGCATTTTTGCCAGAAATTTTTGTCGCATTTAGGCTAGGGTTTGGGCCAGAGCCGCTTCCAATGATTTCCGATCTTGATGAGCACCGCAATTTGTGTCTGAGCCCGGTCAGCCTCAAGTTTCAGGGCACTCTGAAGGGTGACACCTCGATTGAAACAGACTCCAAGTTCATTGTCTTTGTAGATAAGAAAATGCCACTCCCACTCCTTATACTCAAAGGAGGTGAGTCCCAAAGAGGGTCCCGGACTTTTTGCCGCGGGGACCTGTTTCAACAGGTCCTGGAGAATGGCGAAATTGATGGAGAAAAGATGGGAATTCACCCGTTTGGCAAAGTCATTCATCGAAAGGCTTTTCTCGATAAAATCGTCCGCTCCCAATTTTTCGGCCTTCGCCATGGTCACCGGATCCGCCTCTCCGGACCAGACCATGATGGGAACTTGTCGGCTCAGTTTGGTTACCTTGATCATGTCCAACGCATTTAGCCCATCCATATTTGGCATGCGGATATCTAGAATAATCAGATCCGGTTTTTTTGCGATGATATCTCGGAAACAGCTCTTACCGTCAGACGAAGTGACGACGTGGTGTCCCTTCTCCTCTAACACTATCTTGACCATTTCTAAAATATCTGCGTCGTCATCAACGACCAAAATCGTCTTCGCCATAGAGTCTCCGAACCCGCTTTGGGAAAAAGGATCAGTCTATTTCAATCTCTTCTGCCTCGCGAGACAGACAGATTTTTCCGGAAATTCTCTCCTTGAATCCGGGAACATTGTTGCTCACCAGGGAATTGCCGTAGAAAAAAAGTTCCCCTGTGGATCCCAAAAACTTTCCTGTCCCCACTATCCGCTTCGCCTGCCCGCTGTCCAATTTGTCCTCCTGGTCCCACATTCCGGCCTCTTCGATCTCCAGTGTTCCCTTGTATTTCGTCGTCACTTTGAGATTTCCCGCATAAACAAAAGTGGGGAGAGCCGTCGGCCCATGCTGATCTACCACCCCCAACACTTTCGTAACGGTGTAGCGCGTAGTTCCCTTAAGTACCCCCTCAGTAATTTTTCCCGCGGTGCACAATCCAAAGGGACTGTCGCAATCACTCGTCGTCTGTAGCGATTCAATTCTCCCCCGGTATTCCAGGCAGTGGGCGAAAAGGGTGACAGGAACGACAAGTAGAACCAATAGAGTAACGCGGATTATGATAAGTCCCATGGTGACCTCCAGAGTTTGATCTTTAAAGCGAAGGGTGGTGGAAAGTGCTCAGTCACATTGTACCATGAAAATCGAGACTCTGTACCCTAAGAGCCTGTTCGGATTCGCTGCGTCACGATCTCGCGGCCGCTTTTCGCGTCTGGCTTCACCGGCCCTCCTTGAAGTACAGAGAGTACATCGGCGTCGGTCCGGCAAACCCAGACACAGAAAATCGACTCGCGACCTGGATAACGCCGCATGTCCGAACAGGCTCTAACAAACACCAACGGACCGGATGGCATCGCCACCGGTCCGTTGGTCTAAAAAAGAGGTCTGCCCAGCTATTTAGTCGGCGTTGATATCTACATCGGCACTGTTCGCAGGGACACAGAAGTGTGCCGCGCCGTGGAAACCGGGAAGGGCCGTCGTGGCGTACATGCTGTCACCGAAGTACGCTTTCGAAACCTTGGCCATTTTGCCAGTAGCTTGAATGGTGCCTCCACTCATCGAGACATCGTTGCCGTTAGAACTGTCTAAAATTCCATTGACCGTAAATACGATCGTCCCTTTGTTTGAATTTTTGTGCGTGGCAGACCATGTGCCCGAATAACCGGTGGTGCCTCCAGGGCCCGCGACAATCTCATTCACCTCAAAGAGGGTTCTGTACTTACCCATTTGGCCGCTCGTGCACAGCCCTGTTTGGCTTTTGCACCCATCGCCAACCATTTGCACTGCATCAATAGGGTATTTCTTGCAACGTAAACCAAATTCTGCCTGTGCATTGAGACTGAATATGACGGCAAAGAAAAAAAGAAAGAGAAAATGGGAAGACCTCATAGTTAAACCTCCAACGTGCTATTGAAACTGTTCACCTAAGAAAAGAATATACGAAGATCAACATATAAAAATGGAGGGTTTCTCAAGATTTCCTCAAAATTGAAATGATGTCGCCCGCACGGGTGAAAAACGACAAATCTCTCCTCTTTTCGCTATAATACGGTATGGAACACTCACTCCCGCCCGGACCGAAACTCTCGATCGAAGAGCAAACATTCCTTTGGTTTTCAACCACCTACTCTTTTTTAGACCGCTGTGCCCGCGATCATGGGGATTCTTTCACCATTGAATTTAAAGGATTTGGTAAGCATGTCTTCTTCAGCGAGCCGACCGCGGTTCAAGAGATCTATCGTGGCGATCCCGCCATATTTCGTGCTGGAGCGGGAAATCCCTTTCTTCGCCCGATGCTCCATACCTATTCCCTTCTCACGATGGATGGAGCCCCTTATACGCGCCACCGCAAAATGATCCTCCCCGCATTCCAACCACAGAGAGTGACAGAGCTCGCCACATTGATGCGCGAAGAGACAGAGATTTCGCTATCAAAGTGGGAGGTGGGAAAACCCTTCTCAGCCCTTCGTGCTTTTCGTGAATTGGCGCTATCGATTGTATTGCGCACACTCTTTGGCCCGGTAGTGAGCGAACGGGCTCGTCAGATCAAGGCATTGTTGGTTCAACTACTAGATGACTTGATCCTTACTCCGTCCGAAAAGGCCCCCACAGCGGAAGGAGCGCTCGCAGTACGGGAGTGGGAAAAGTTCAATCGCAGTGTCGAGGAGCTCGACACACTTGTCTATGCAGAGATTGCCAGCGCTCGCGAAAAGCCGGCCGACGGAACCATGCTCTCTCTACTCATTGCGGCAAAAGACGAAGCGGGGATCGGTTTTTCTGATACCGAGCTTCGTGACGAACTTGTCACGTTGGTCGTAGCGGGCCACGAAACAACAGCCACCTCTTTAGCCTGGGCGATCTATTGGATCCTCCATAAAGCGGAAGTCTCACAGAAATTATTGCATGAGATAGAGTCTCAACCGAAAACACCCGATCGTTGGGCAACCCTTCCCTACCTTGAAGCGGCTATCAAAGAGAGTCTGCGAATGAATCCGGTCATTCCTTTTGTGTCGTGGCTGCTCGAAGAGCCGGTCACGATCGCAGGTTTCAAGCTCCCGGCCGGGATCCATGTTGCCCCCTGTTCGTACCTTACTCACCGACGACCTGATCTCTATCCCGATCCGACCGTTTTCCGCCCAGAACGTTTCCTCGAGCGGAAGTACACGCCATATGAATTTCATCCCTTTGCCGGCGGCGTACGGCGCTGCATCGGAATGTATTTTGCGATGCTTGAAATGAAAATAGTGATTGGAACCATTTTTGAGAAATTGACGCTACGCCTCGATCAAACCGCGCCAAAAATGCACGCTGTGCGACGCAGCGTTGTGGTGGCACCCGCGGGAGGAACCCGGGTGGTGGTGATGGGGTGATTGGTGCTCCATCCCCCATCATGTTTCTCCACTCTAAAACCGAAAAGTAAGAAGGACAGAAGAGTGTCTTCTACCACGTCTCATGAAACAGCTGCTTTCCAAGAACTTTGATTGGTTCCTTCCCCCTAACCTCCGAACGTCCGATGCAGACACGATGCGTCGTGCCCGTCTTGTGATCTATTTCAGTCTAGCAATTGTTTTCTGGAATCCGCTCTTCTCCGCTCTCTACTATTTTTTCCTCCACTCTAAAGATGGAGCCCTTGTGATAGCGCTCGGAGGGCTTCTCGGGCTTCTCATTCCGTTTGGATTGAAATTGACCGGCTCACTCGTTTTCTGGGGAAATTTTGCGACGTTCGACTACCTCGTTATCTTGTCCTACTGCGGCTACGTAAGCGGAGGGAACAGGGCGCCGCCTCTCATGTGGCTGACGGCGATTCCCATGGTCTCTATCAGCATATTGGGTAGCCGTTGGGGAGGCTTTTGGACCGCGATTACCTTTTTGGATTTTTTGGCCTTTTATTGGTGGGATATCGATAACGGCGCTTCCGTCAGCAATGGACA
>JAHFAC010000228.1 GCA_023250755.1 Bacteriovoracaceae bacterium
TCAACGACGAGGAACTCAGGGGTTAACTGCTTGGGGGCTTCACGCCAACGATGAAAGCTGTAGGTGCGTCCACCGAGAGTGAACTCGCCGACACGTTTTCGATTGAACACCACCATGCGGTTGTAGAGCTGAGTTGTGCCAAGCCCAAGAGCGTTGAATTGGCTTGGGCCATAGATAACAAAGTGATCGTCCTTCAGAAAGGACTTCATCATTGAATCTGCTTCAGGCGGAGCTTCACCGAACGCAGTATTTTTAGGTACTGCATACATCCCCTGTGAGAGCTTTTTGAGATGGCCATCTGCCACGAGTTTGGCAAGGTGGCGATCGATGTTGGACGAGTAGTCTGCTAGTTCTGCACGACGATACACTTGCCCTGGAACCAGGGAAGCCCTCAGTTTGATCAGTGTCTCATTCTGGCGCATCAGTCGCACCTCCTCATTCATAAGTATCGGCTAAGGAGGGCTAAAAGTGAAGAATTTTAGTAAAATTTCATGTAAAATAACTGGTAACACCATAATATTAAAGGTGTTTAATAATTTAATTATATGATGAGTAACGATAGTAGGGCAAATGTTTTCGAGTTGAAATTGCCGGCTTTCAGTGTTTTTGTAGACTACTATGAACAATCCCATCTTTTTGTTTCAATTTGCAACAATTCTAGGATTATTTGCTTCGGTAGGTTGCGCTAGCATGCAGCAGGCTTATCAAGAGCAGGTTTGCAATGAAAATGGAGGCTACGAACAGGGAATGAATGATGCCAACACGGGTAAGCCCATGGACCAATCTTTTGCACGAGGATGTGAAGGAGTCACTCGTGATACTGCTCAGTTGGGCTATCGCAAGGGCTACAATGCAGGTCTTGCGCACATTCAAGCCCAAAAACCTTCGACTGAGATCAATGTGAACTTTGGAAACAGCTCTACAAAAAACTTCTATTGCGAAGTCCACGCATTCACAAAAACATTTTCAGCATGGGGAGGGACAGAGCTAGAGGCGCGAGTGAAAGCTAAGAACAACTGCACGGAGCATTATAACGAAATGCATTGCAATGAAATCGAGTGTAAACATTAACCACAGTATTTTTGCACCGTAATCAACAGCAGCTCCAGATCAATCGGTTTTTTGATGTATCCGCTTACGCGAATGGCAGTCTCTCTGGCCCGATCACCAGCTGCTGATGTAATTACAACTGGGATATGAGTCAAAAGTTTGCTCTCATCCCTATTGAGCTGATCTAAGAACTGCCATCCATCCATGATGGGCATGAACAGATCCAAGAGAATTAAGCACGGATGGAGCATTTTTTCTAAAATTTCTATCGCCTCACGGCCATTCTTTGCGGGTACAACGGGGTAACCTTCTCCCTCGAGAAGTTCTCGGAGTGTGCTCAAAATTTCTTCATCATCTTCAACAACGAGGATGGTATTACACTGCTCTAATGTACCACTCATGCCACAGCCTCATTTTTTTCAAGAGGTAGGGCGACGGTGAACGTAGACCCTTTTCCAACCTCGCTGTGGACTGAAATAGAACCCCCGTGGGCCTCTACGATTTGGCGAGTAATATAAAGTCCTAGGCCCAGGCCGGTAATATGAGAAGGCCCGACGGCTCGTTCAAAGCGCTCAAAAATCTTTACTTGCATCTCTACAGGAATGCCCATTCCGTGATCCTTGACGATGAGTCGTCCATACTGCATGGCAGGATCTGCTATAACATCGACTTCAATGTGTCCACCTTCTCCATATTTGATAGCGTTTGAAATGAGGTTGGTGATAATTTGCTCGATGCGGGTTGAATCCCAGTGTCCCTTCACTATGCCTGTTGCTCCTCGGACATCGATTTTTTGATTCAAGTTCATTCCGGCTGAAAATCGATCAATAACTTCTTGCGTGACTTGGAAAAGATCCACTTCTGTGTAATCCAAGCGGAGTCGCCCCAGACGAATGCGAGTTAAATCAAGAAGTTCATCAAGAAGTTCTGAAAGCTTTTTAGCTTGATTTCCGCAGATCTTTACTGTTTTTTTGATTTTATCCCTAGGCGCCTTGGTGTGAGCTTCAACAATCCCTCCAGCTTGATTCGGGGCTGTTCTCAGGCTTCGCTCTAACATCTGAAGTTGAAGGGATAGGGTGGTTAGAGGTGTTTTTAACTCGTGTGATGCGATCGAAAGAAATTCATCTCGTTCTCCAATCGTCTTTTGTAAGTTTTCTAAAGCGACTAGGCGATCTATAAATTGTCCAATTTGTCCTCCCAAGGTGGTAACGTCTTGAAGCAGGTCATGGTCGAATGAACGAGTTTTTCGACTAAAGAACTCCACGATGCCGAGCACTCTATTTCCACTTTTGATCGGAAAACCAAATCCTCCGTGCAATCCTTCTTTATTTGCGATGGAACATCTAGTGAAGTTTATGTCGTCTGCAATATTTGAAATCCAAGCAGGTTCTCCACTTTTCCAAATGCTTCCAGGCAGCCCTTTGCCGAAAGGCATTTTCTCTTCTCGAGTTATTCGAATAAGTTCTGGAGCATTGATATTAGTCCGATGCCAAATCTCGATTGCCTTAAGAGCCTTGGCCTGATTTTCTACAATCCAGAACGTACCCATATCCCAATTAAGATCTTCGGCGATAATTTGAAGAATTTTCTTCGTTGCATCTTTCAGTGAGTTGGCGTCAGACAGAGCGCTCATGATATGAAACTGCGTCGCCAGTCGCTGCTTAGTCATTCGCTCACTGCTCAGATCACGAAGGAATCCTGTAAAAACAGGTGGGCCTTCTAACTGGAGAACGGCAATTGACAGTTCAACGAGAAACTCAGTTCCATCGGCTTTTATGGCAGGCATCTCGAGCTTTTTTCCAAGAACGGGCCCATTGCCAGTATTTAGGAAGTGGGCCAAGCCCTGGCGGTGGGCTTCATGTAAGCGGGGTGGAACAATGAGCTGGGCCATTTCTTGACCGATCGCATACTTACGTGGGTAGCCAAATGTTTTTTCTGCAGCAGGATTGAATTCTATGATTCTTCCTTGATGATCCATTGTAATGATACAATCCAAAGACGCT
Source organism: Bacteriovoracaceae bacterium (assembly GCA_023250755.1). Classification (GTDB taxonomy): domain Bacteria; phylum Bdellovibrionota; class UBA1018; order UBA1018; family UBA1018; genus JAHFAC01. Next base: position 3,054 of record JAHFAC010000228.1, read on the forward strand.
TCAATAATTGCTGTTTTTCGTGCCTCAATCTTTCTACACGTAAATCGCTCCCGCAAAACAAGGCGATAACCGAATAGGAGAAGCGCAACGAGAACTGCATTGAGTAGTGACTGAAGTCCAATCACATCCGGGGATGTAGCAAATTTTGTGCTTTTGGCGATTTGATAGAGTGACACGCTTTGTTGTAACTACCTAATCCTAAATGGGTTTTTTATTATTGACTAAATAAGTACACTATTTTAATCTTTCTTAATAGTGAATAACATCTGATTGGTTCAATAAATTACAGGTGTTTTAGGAGATCAAACTCTATGAAGAACGTATTGCAACGAGTGCTCGTCTTACTGAGCGCTCTCTCATTATTGGCTTTGAGCACTGCCGGATGCGGTAAAAAAAACACAGATTCTGCGAGTGGTTCTGATAGTAATACCGGAATTTTTCCTCGCCTCGGAATTTAATAGGGCCATTTCTAATTTAAAATTTTTTAAAAATTTTTGCTTGTTTGGAGGATTCTTATGAACGTCCGCTGCTATGCCGTTATTGGATTATTACTGTCTAGCCTACTTCTTCCTGAACTCACCTGGGCCGATGCAGGCGGCGGGCAATTTTATTTTGAAATGCTTTTTGGTGGTCCTGCTAGACGACAAAGTGCGCGTAACCAAGCTGGCAAGAAAGATCTTAGTTCTGAGAGCTGTGACCAGTACGACGGAGTGATGGGATCGGTAAACGGCTTTTTTTGTCATATGGCAAAAGACATGGGCATCAAGAGTGTCGATTCAAAAACTGTTCCATTTGGCAACCAAACGGTTCGTGGAGAGATCATTGAGAAGGCTCAAACCATCACCATAGGGTCTCGTTCGGTCACAACAACCCACGAGGGCCGAGTTTGGGTCTGCAGCAGCGCATGCTCTTCTGCCTCTAATTTTGCACGCGCTTACTACATCGCTTTTGCCTACAAGAGTGATGGTTCGGTGAATGCCGGCTACGTAGTGGCTGAGCCAGGGATGTTCGAAGGTACTTCAGGCAGCGCCATGTCTTTGATTTATGATCTTGGGTCTTCGACCTCGACCAAGTTTGTAGATGTAAAAGC
>JAHFAC010000007.1 GCA_023250755.1 Bacteriovoracaceae bacterium
ACATTTTATGATATTCATAAAACGCGTCATAATGGCTTCATTTGCTCCACTCGGCTCCTGATTTGAGATCGGATACTTGGCTTCGTTCTTTCAGAATTCAGCATTTCAAAGAAAACTGGATTTCCCGCTGCGATAGCCCCTGCTCCTTGAGCATTAACTGTTTTAGAGGCAAGAGCCGAAGCCTCTGAAATCCCAATAGTCTCTAAACCGAAATCCTGCGAAGTCGAATCTGTGAGCTGCGTAATCAAAGAAATCGAATCATTCGAAACGCCCAAGACCAATAAATTTTCTGCCACGCGAACAACCACAATGTTTTTTTTAGGACCCAAATAATGATTTGCAACGACTTCAATCATGTTTTCTTTTTTGGACAAATTGAATTTTGAAAGCTGACTCATTATTTTTGAGGCACTTTTAGCCAAATCCAGTTTACTGCCTCGTCCCTTAAAGCGTATGGCTGCAAAAGCACAGCAACCAAAGAGGACTAATACAAGCATGAGCATTCCAATGGATTTAAAAATATTTGGAAGGGGTTTTGCACTGGTAAGAAAATGCTTGGGCTTGCTCTCTTTATTTAAAACAGGAGCATCTGCCACTAAAATTGGTTGCGCTGTCGTTGGCTTTTTTAGAACTCGATCGAGAAGTTGGCGTTCATCCGTGTCCATCTTCATTTCATTTGGAGACTCAGAGACTGGCGCTGCTGCACTTTGAGCAATGCGATCTGAAACCCCTTCTCCAAAGTGAATGGACAAAACCTTACCTTGAGGTTTTAAAGTGATACGATGCTCAAATTGGACTGCTTTTCCTCTGACTGTCAATCGACAGCGAACCAACTTAGGTGAATATTGATAAGCGAAAACCTTACTGAGATCTTTGCCCGGAGCTGAAAATATTTTTGCTGGATAGACTGAAACATCAGACATACTCAGCTGAATTACATCGTTAAAGAACTCCGTCTTAATTTGCCTAAGCGATACATTCCTATCAAAAACAAGATCGACTTGGGATGGATTTTTTAACTCTACTCTTTTTAGTGTCGTGCTTGCATGCACTAACGACGGTAAAAATATACATAACAACAAAATTACACTTAACCGTGGAAGCATCATGCCCCCCTCTCTCCGGGCATCTTGCCCTTGAGTAAACTCACTTTAATTGCTCAATCCGTTCCACTGGAGAAAGGATGTCGGTGAGCCTAATCCCGAATTTTTCATTTACGACAACCACTTCACCTCGAGCGATTAATTTGTCATTAACCAACACTTCAAGCGGCTCTCCCGCGAATTTAGACAGCTCCACCACCGAGCCTTGCGCCAATTGAAGAATATCTCTGATCGCTATTTTTGTTCGACCGAGCTCCACCGTTACTTTCAACGGAATATCTAAGATAAAATCAAGGGAGTGAAATGGAGCCATCCCCTGTTTCGCCTCTGACCCGGGAGCTCCATCTGCAGTTCCAGAGCCAGGCGCACCCTGTCCAGCCTGTGAGGCCGCTGCCGATAATGCAGCGCCCAGATCACCGAGATCTTCTGCCCCTGTAGAAGTTGATGCTGGTTCAGCCATAAATCCTCCCTATTCTTCTTCCGTTACCCGTGTGATCTGGACTGCGCGATTTCCTCGCGATACACCAAAGAAACATTTAAATTTTGAGACGCCTTCAACCAAAATATCTAATTCTCCATCCGCATTTTGCCCAAGAGGAATGATGTCTCCTACGTTTAAATTAACTAAATCTCCTACAGTGATCATGGAAGCTCCCAAATTTACAATGACATTGGCTTCACTATTGCGAAGATGCTCCTCCATCTTATATGTCCACTCTTTGTCGACCCGATCGGACTCTGTCTGAAAAGAGGCATTGAGTTTGTTTTTGATCGGTTCAATAGTGGAGTATGGAATGACAAGAACGATTGTTCCCGTGGCATTTTCGAGTTCAACCTCAAAAGTGGTTGAAATAATCACCTCAGAGGGTGGAACAACGCCAACAAACTGCGGGTTCACCTCAGTCCGAATAAAAGAAATCTCAGTCTTGTGAATTGGCGTCCAAGCCTCTTCGAGGTCTTTGATTGCCAGATCCATGACTTTCTTCATGATCGAAAGCTCAATCTTAGTGAATTCCTTGCCTTCTATTTTCGTATACGGCCGATCAGTTCCCCCGAAGAAGCTGTCTACCAACGCATAGGTTAGTTTTGATTCAAAAACAAGGAGAGCTGGGCCACGCAAGCTCTCGAAACGCATGATGCACATACAGCTAGGAATGGGCAAAGTATTGACAAACTCTCCAAACTTTAAAAGATCCGTTGAAATAATACTGATCGAAGCAATTTTTCTAAGAGAATTAGAAAGTGAAATCCTGTAAAGACGGATAAAACGTTCATAAATAATATCAAGAGTCGGCATCCGTCCACGGATGACGCGATCTTGATTGGTTAAATCGTAAGGGGTGATTTCAGATTCTGGGATCGAATTGACAGAACCCCAAGTCGGACCCGCCTGATCTCCTCCACCAGCAGCAGCGCCGCCTGGAGCCTCGACATTACCCTCTGCAACAGCACTGAGCAGGGCATCAACTTCAGACTGTGTGAGAACCTGATTCATAAGTAAGCCATCCTGGCATCAACTCCTTAACCGCTAAGTGCAAAGTTCGTGAAAAAAACTCCCTTCACTTTTCCGGTTACAAGAAAATCATTTACCGATTTTCTAATCTCTTCCTTGAGTGAATCTCTTCCTTCTGGGGTCGCTAAATCCGCAGAACGTTTGGCATTAAAGAGATCAATTACCGTATTTCTTACTTGTGGCATTTTTTGATTAACTTCATTTTCAGAATCGTCGTTAGGCACTTCGAGCGAAATATTTACTCGAACAAATTTTGGGTTAACACTTCCGGGTGTCGATAAGTTCACGGTGAATTGATCCAAGGTGATCATCTTCCCAAATTCAGATGTTTTTTTAGCTTCGCCTTCCTTGGCTTCGCCTCCCTCGTGACCTTCTCCACCCTTAGCCTCGGTGCCCTCTTTAGCTTTTTCGCCACCCCCTTCAGTCGGCGAATGAGCTACGATATCTTCCACACTGGGCTTGTGTTTTTCGCGCTGAAACGAAAGAAAAAGAACTCCTCCCATCGCCAGCGTTACAACCAAATTGACCGCTGTGATGATGAGCTGGATCTTTCCGCCTCCGGCGGACGGAATCCCTGAAGAAACTGCCTGTGCTTCGCTTTTTTCATCTGCTGCCATATAAAAATAATTCCTCTGCGGCTATAGATCTATTTTGCTACGCTCGCGACGAGGGCACAAGCCTGGCGACAGATTTTTTTATGATTTTTTATGAAATCTGGGTCGTCAAGTCGTTGACGACCCAGATTCTATTTATCGCTGATGACGTGAACTAACCTCTCTTAATGCTCAGAACCTCATTCATCATCTCGTCAGCAACGCCAATCACTCGACTATTGGCTTGGAAGTTCCTCTGTGAGGTCATGAGATTGATGAATTCATTGGCAATATCCGTTGTAGAAGACTCAATTGCCTTCGAAACGATGCTTCCTCGTCCCCCCGTTTGAGGAGCTCCAATCGTCGCTTGGCCGGACAATCGGCTTTCTCGATACCGATTCTGGCCCATTTTAAACAAGCCTTCTGGATTTTCAAACTTTGCCATCGCGGCTTGAGCAATGTTGACGTTCTGACCATTCGTATAAATCGCTGACAACACTCCATCATCATTGAATGTAAGTCCTGCTAAAGTTCCCGCAGTAAAACCATCCTGGTGGGTTTTATATACCTCAGAGACTGTTCCATATTGGGTAATTTGGAGGCCCGTTCCGCCTTTACTTTTATCTTCTCCAAAGTTGAAGACGATTTCTTGATCCGGAAGCGCTCCACGATTGAAGTTAAATGAAGATTTGTCGATCTGCTGTGACTTTAATCGTCCATCGGTGTCAAAGATCAAACGACCTCTCGCCTGCTCGACCATTTGATCTTTCTTGCCCCCAACAACCTCTTCACCCTTAGCCATGGTTCGCCAGGTCCACTCTCCATCCTCCGTTTTATTGAAAAAAACAGTAAGCGTATGAGCAGTACCAGCTGTGTCATACACAGTAGCTCCCGTTGCAAAATTTGAAGTGAGTTCAGGTTTATCTGGATCGAACTCTTTTTTCTCAGTTCGCAAATCCAAATTCATAAAGAGATCCACCGAGCTGGTTTTTTTCGCATCGACCACGGTTCGTTCAACGGATATGTCCCCAATTTTTGATGTGACCTTTCCGTTTTCATCAGATTTAAACCCCTGCACCCTAAACCCATCGGCATTGATCAGCTTTCCATCTTTATCGAAGTGAAAGGATCCATTTCGGCTAAAGCTCTGCCCATCAATCCCATTCATCACAAAGAATCCATCGCCTGTGACTGCAAGATCAGTAGCAGACTCCGTCTGAACGATTGATCCCTGGGAAAAAACTGGATTAACCGCAGCAAGCCTTGTTCCGCGCCCAATTTGATTGCCTCCCAACAGTCCTTTCAATGATTTCGCAACCACGTCTTGAAACTCGGGCCGGCTCACCTTGAATCCGACCGTATTTGCGTTAGCGATGTTGTCGCCGTAAATGGCCAACGCCTCGCCCTGGCCTTGCAGACCAGTAATACCTGTATACATCGATGATAGAATACCCATATGGGACGCCTCCTTGCGTCGTTTAATTAGTGCCAGTGCCTCAATCAATCAGCACCAGCTTGAGCCTCCCAATACGGGTCCGGCTCTTTATATCAATCACCACTGTTAAATAATCACAGCTCCATCAATGTTCGTAAAAACATTGCCGGACAGGGAATTCCTGTCGAGCGCTGTGATCACCGTCCTATTCTTGACACTGACAATCAACGCAGCGTCATGAGTCAACACAAGAGTCTCCTCAACTCCTTTTGCAGCAGCTAGATCAACCGCATCGTTAACCTTAGCCATCATCGCTGGATCCATTTTGATCTTTCGATCTTGGAGCCTTTGATAGGCGTGGGCTGAAAATTTCAACGGTTGCTTAACTTGATTAAGATCCGTTGTATTTGAATCCAACGTACGTTCGAATACTCGATCAAACTCTCCTTTAACCCCCTCTTGTTTTTGAGGTGTTCGCTCTCCAGGGGAAATACTGCTTTGCCCTGGAATTGACGTTACGTTCGGATAGAGAAACGGTTCAGCGCTCATTTTTTATCACCCCCTTTCACAAGTGTATCATTAGGATTAGGTATTGAATCCGAGGAATCATGAAGTCCATTTGGGAATCCCTTTTCTACAGGGTTCGTCTTTTGATACTTTACTAATGCCTCAGCTGCTTCAGGAGTTAATTCCAACGAATTCAAATTTGAGGAACCCACCCCTTTTTTAAACGTGAAGAAATTTGGATTTGCAGCCTGCTGCTCTTGGGCAGGAACAGCTTCGGCTTGGGCTTCGGTTTGTTCAGATTTTGTTGGATTAATTGGTTTGACACCTGGAATCAGTGGTCCCTCAGATTCGATTCGAGCAATATTTCTCATCAAAACTTTTTCAGGTTGATTCGGGTTTCCAACCAAGAACACTGGATCATGCCCCTCAAAACTCACCCCCACCACCTTGGATTTTGTAAGTGGATTTGTTTGAATAGTTTGTCCTTGGTCCCCTTTCGCCTGAACTCGCATTAAATAATTTCCAGTTTTTGCTGGTAAAGTGTTGCTACGAATTCCATCCCAATCAAAAGTTACAGCTCCTGCCTTTTGTGGACCCATATCTTTTTCGAAAAGGGTTTCGCCATTGTCCCCTTGAATGGCCAAATGGACTTCACTGGCATCCTTAGGCAGTACGAACGAAAGCGCGTCCGGGCTGCCTTCAGTGTGCGGAAAACGCTCTCGATCCACGGTCACAGTCTTGCCAATGAGGTTGGTCATTGCTAGGCGTTCCATCGGCTGATTTTGATTGCTCATCTTGCCGAGTGATTGATTCATGTTCTGAAGCTGCTCAACCGTAGTGTATTGAGCAAGCTCTGCTGCAAACTGCTCCGCCTTGAAAGGCTGAGTCGGGTCTTGATGTTTCATTTGGGTAATCATAATCCTGAGAAAGTCATCCTTTCCCAAGGTTTTTTTGATCTCCCGCGGCTTTTCAGGCTTTGCGCCATACTTAGCCTGGATTTCGTTCCAAACGTTTCCAAGCTTGAGATCGCTTGGAGATTCTTTAGGACTGCCGATTCCTTCCATCAAGACCCTTCTCACCTAACTTCGTTTAATCGCTTAAGCCATTACGTCTAAGCGACCACTTCCTGCTGTCCGACTCGTTCTGGACTGGGGAGCCTGAGCCATTCGCATCCCACTTGGGGAATCTGAATTGCTCCACGCATGACCTTGCCCACCCTGCTCCTGACTCCTTCTATCTGAGCGATCTGAGTTTTGCCCCATCAATTGATTAAACGCTTGATGCTGCTGAAACTGAGATTGGTTCGCGTCATTTAGATTTGAACCATTCGCAGGAGAAGAAGCCGATGCCACTGAGAGCTCCACCTTGGCGAGAGTCAAATTTTGATTAGCCAAGCTTTCCTTGAGATGACTTAAACTCTCCTCAAGAACTTTCTTGGCACCCTCGTCGGATGCTTGAATCCTCAGCCCAACATCCTTGCCGTGAGTCACGACATGAAGATTGAGTTCACCCAGATTTTCTGGCTTCAGTCGAACGCGTATCTCACCGCCACCCTGGCCTGACATATCGCGGATTCGAGCACTCATGCCCAGCAACGCCTCAGTTGAGAGACGATCCTGAGCCATGGATCCTTTTACCACATGGCCAGTGACTTCTGCTTTGAGTACATCAACACGCGGCGAATTTTGCAACCGCTCTGCGAAGCTGCTGCCAGCCGATGCTATCCCATTTATTGCCAAGTTAGAATCTACTCCAGCTCCTTGCTCCCTAGAGAACTTGGGTGAGAGTTTCGACTGAAAACCCGGCAGAGATTCCTGCTTTCCCGGAAGAGACTCCGGCTTGCCTTGTATTTTCGTTTGATCACCTTCGATCACTTGAAAACGAGGCTCGGCATCCTCCAAAGGTTCGTCTCCAGAAATTTTAAGGGATTTTCCCTGAGAATTCTGAAGACGCCCACTTATAGAATGAGGCGTCTGTTTACCCGTAGATATGCTTTTTAAAGTATCCACAAACTCACCCCCAGAAAGAGCTGAGTTAGGCAAAACAGGACTCGAATCCAGGCGACGAATGAGTTCGTCAATACCACGATTTGGCACAATCTCTCGCGTTTCACTTCTTCTCATCTCCTGCTCGGTCGCTACGGTGTCATTTCTCGCATTGAGTTTTAGAATATTTTCAACGCTCACTGGATTTGACATCCCTGTTTCACTTCCCTTCGGAGGTACCTTGTTCGCATGCTCCGGCTTGGACTGTGCTTGAGTAGTTTCGGAAGAGAGCAACTGAACCAATGATTGTAAATTCGGGTTCTGATCCTCATCTCCTCGAAATACCCATTCCTTGCTCCAAGGCTTGGGTCCAGCGATCACTTGGGCAGCGTTCATGCTGGTAGCAGACTTCATCGTCTCAGGCGACTTTTCAGCCATTGACTCCCGAAGTGCGGAATTTCGGAGCGATTGTCGCTGATTTTCAGAGAGATATGCCTTTCCTTGCTCAAGCTGTGATATATTTTGAAGCACAGCGTGAGCTACAGGAAGATTCTTGGCGGAATCTCCTTCTTGATTCGACAATTGCACTCCTAAACTCTGTGGCTGAGCAGCTCTTTTAAACTGCTCAACCTCGGGTTGAGCAAAGCCCACTGGAGCCTCACTCCTCATTGGACCCTGCTGAGCAAGTATCGCCTGGGCAGCCGCACTTGCTTCTGATAATGTCCCCTGAAACTCGGTTTCAGCTCGGTTTTTCTGCTGCTTTTTGAGCGGCAGGTTCTCGCTGACCTGAGCGATCTGGGGCGCTGTTTGGATTGAATTGATTTGTTCCATTTTCTTTTTCACCTCCTTTCTCGGATTTCTTTGCAGCCTCTGCTGCGCCATTCGACGCAGACTTCTTGGCCCGGGCTACTCCAGCCATTAATTCAGTGAGCCGGGTTGAATCTTCCGGCTCCATGACATTCATCATCTTGGCAAGTTTTGTTGTAGAGATTTTCCCTGCTACTGCTTTTGCAAGGACCTCATCAATACTTACTAAAAGTTTCGCAGAAGCTTTTGGACTCATCGTTTCAAAAGTCTCAACCAGCTTTGCCACTTTTTCTTCGCCTTCTTTTTTTTGCAAGGAATGAGTTTTTTCTACTTCATCCCTCACTTGCTGTATTTTTTTGAACTCCTCTGTGAATGCTGAACGCGCAGCCTTCAACTCCGCCTCTTTTACGGAGAGTTCCTTGGCGCGTGCATCGAGTTCATCCGAGCGTTTTTTTAAATCATCAAGCGTTAATGGATCAACCAAGCATCCTTCCGTATGCTCTTTATCAGCATGCTCCTTATCTTCATTCAAACTCTTGTTTTCTGGCTTCACCTCTTTGGAAGCTGACTCTTTTGGCTCTCCCCCGGCACTGCCCGCATCTTCGCCAGTCAAAATCAAGGCAAAAGATCCAATGAACACAGTTAAAAACAGTATTGACCACATGGCTCTTGAGTGAATTAATCTCATAAACCTTCCTCCTGTTGGAGCCTAAATCTAGTGGTATACAGCTCATCTAATTTTTTATTTTCCTGTTTTATAAGGTCTTTTTTGAATTCCGCATGTTCTTTTTCTCGAAGAATCTCAAGCGTCCTCGTTTGCCTTCGTGCCTGAAGAAAAGTTCGAAGCGACTTCTCTACGGCCCTCGTCGCCCTGAGGATTGCTTGATCTGCCTGAATGATTCGCTGCTTTAATCCAACAATAAAATCGTTTTCTACTTTAAAAACGCTCGAAGGAATTGGCTCATTACCCAAATTTTCTCTTCTAATAAGAGACTGATTAAGAGTTTCGACAAGTTTAAATTTTATTTCTTTCCCAGCAATAAGTTTTTGTTGAGCCTCAGCCAGTAAGCGCATGCACGCCAACTCTTGATTTCTTCGAACACGCTCCAGCGTAGCTAGCCTGAATTGGAATTTCTTCATCTCAAGTTTAATTTTTTCAGATACTCACATTGAAGCCTAGACTGAATGATTTTCCGGTAGGAAGGGATGGAATAGGCAAAAAAAACCTACGCTACTTGATCACAGCCCCCGCTCCACGTTGCTGCCCTGCATGCGTCGTCTTCTGTTGTTGACTTGTTAGGAAGGCTTCGCCCGAAAGGACAATCGCACGCATCGCGGCTAAGCTTTCATCATAGGTAGCTTTTTCATCCATGCGTTGAATCAGAAATTCTTGGATTCGGTCATGAAGCGCGATCGATACGTCTATTTTTGGGTTTGACCCGCGGGCATAGGCGCCAATATTGAGCAATTCTTCGACTTGATCATAAAGCGAAATCCACTCACGAATTTGAGAAGCCCAACGTTGATGCTCCTTTTGAGTAACAGAAACCATGCTTCGGCTTGTACTCTGCAGAATATCAATTGCAGGAAAGTGATTTCGTTGTGCTATTTTACGTGAAAGGACAATGTGACCATCTAAAATCGCTCGCGTTGAATCGGCTATGGGATCATCCATGTCATCATTCTCTACGAGCACCGTGACCAATCCTGTAATGCTGCCCTTTCTAGGCGAAGTGCCTAATCGTTCTAATAATTTCGGCAAAGTCGCAAATACGCTGGGTGTGTAACCTTTGGAGGCAGGTGGCTCGCCCATTGCCAACCCCATCTCCCTCTGGGCCATACAAAATCGCGTAACCGAATCCATTAAAAACAAAACATCAAGTCCCTGGTCGCGAAAATATTCTGCCACAGTCGCAGCCAGAAACGCTCCTCGCATCCTAAGAAGGGGTGACTTATCTGAAGTCGCGACAATGACAACAGACCTAGCAAGCCCTTCTGGACCCAGCTCTCTTTCAATGAACTCACGGACCTCACGGCCTCGCTCGCCAATCAATGCAACCACGTTCACGTCCGATGAAGTATGCCTTGCAAGCATTCCAAGTAGGACGGATTTTCCAACCCCAGAACCAGCCATAATCCCTACGCGTTGGCCCTTTCCACAAGTCAACAAGCCATTGACTGATCTCACGCCTAAATCTAGTGGTTCTGAAATTAGCGTTCGCTCCAAAGGATGAGAGGGCTTTTGATAAAGGGTTCGTTCCTCAAATTTTCCGCCAACAGGGGCAATCGGACCCTTTCCATCAATCGGGACACCTCGCCCATCCAAAACTCTCCCTAAAAGAGAAGAGCCTACGTGGGCAGTCGAAGTGCGTTCACGAAGAACGACAAGGCTGTCGTTATTTACGCTAGGAGCATCCTCGAACGGCATGAGAATCACGCGGCGATCTCGAAACCCGATCACTTCTGCATCGACTCCAGCAGTGGATCTTGTGTCAGGTGTATGTAAAATTCTGCAGATGCTCCCTACTGCGGCACCTGGGAGATGGGCTTCATAAATTAAACCGAGCGATTTTGTGATTTTCCCTGCAGAATAGTACAACAAAGCTCGAGCAAGGCGTTCATCATAGTTAGAACGATCAATTTCCCACTGCATTGGGCGTGCCCCCACCTTGCTGCGGGCTGGATTCTGTGCCAGACCTGCCCAATAAAGAATCGTAAAGTCCCTTTAACTGGGTTTCGATGCTAGCATCGATTGCATTCCACTCAGTTTCAATAAGGCAACCTCCACGGCTCACTTGGCTTGAGGCTTCAATGCTCAGATTAGTGAGCGCCCCCAATGATTTTTCAAGGCCTTCTTTCAGCTGGCCCGCTGCCGAGAGATCCTCCTCATTAAGGCGAAGGGTGATGTTTTCGCGCACACCTACGCGCTCGATCAACTCACGAGCTAATCGAAGAACATATTGCTTATCGATCGAAAGTTCTCTCAATAAAATCATGCGTGCGATTCGGTAGATCAATTCTAGCAAAAAACGTTCATTAGCCTGGAATATTTCATGCTTAGCTGACTCACATTGAGAAATGAACGCCTCGAACTTCTGGAGACTTACTGCACCCTCTTCTTTAAACTTAGCAAATGCCTCATCATGACCCTTTTTAAGGCCCTCTTCATGGCCCACACTAAATGCACTCGCCTTTGCTTCTTGAGCTAACGCCTCCACACGAGCACGCACGCGCTCACCAATCACTCGCTTCTCTTCTTCTTCAATCGTAAGGGGCCCTCGTAGAATTGGATTGATCTGAAAACGCGCATCTCCCGACTTGCGGGCTGACCGATCAGGATCCGTCGCAGCAAGTGGACCGAAACGTCTTTTTGTTGCTGCATAATCACCATGATTTTCTGTCTGGATGGCTTCAAAATTAAATTCCTGAACACTAGGTGGTCCACCTGAATCTAACTTCAACACACGAACATCCGAAGAATTTTTGGGTTCATGCTCAATATGCAGCTGGTTATTTTTAAATTTTGATTTCATCAGACTAACGCATCCGCCTCTCCGCCACGGCTAATGATAATCTTACCTTCTGTTTCAAGCCGCTTGGCAACATTCACGATTTCCTGCTGCGCTGCCTCGACATCCGAGAGCCGAACTGGTCCCATTGCCTCAAGATCATCCCTCAGGAGCTCCGCTGCACGCTTAGAAATATTCCTGAAGATCTTGTCCTTGATCTCTTCTGGAGCCGTCTTAAGCGCAACGACCAATTTGTCGTTTGCAACATCCTTGAGGAGCATCTGCATCCCACGATCGTCAATAAAGACAATATCCTCGAAGACAAACATGAGTTTTCGAATTTCTTCTGCAAGCTGAGGATCCTTCTCTTCGACACGAGCCATGATATTTTGCTCGCTTGTTTTGTCCATAACATTGAGCATTTCTGCAATTGGTTGAACACCGCCCAAGTGTTGGGTATCGATCGAACCCAAAGTCGCCAGCTCTTGTTTTAAAACTTCATCTACTTGAGCAATCAGATTGGGAGAAATGAAGTCGAGATTTGAGATCCTGAGAACCACTTCGGTTTGGATCGCCTCTGGTAATCGCTTTAAAACTTCACATTTTTTATGCGGATCCAAATGTGCCAGAACCAATGCGGTAGTTTGAGGATGCTCATTGACCAGGAAGTTAGATAGCGTTCTAGAATCCACCAACTCCAAGGCCTCAAGGGTACGGCTTCCTTCAAGTACTGAAAGTTGACCCAGAACCGTTTTTGCACGATCCTCCCCCAAAGTAGCCAAGACGAAATCTCGGCCCTGTGCGTGGCCGAAAATAAGAGATTCTTCTTCCGCAATTTCTGTATAAAACTCTTCAAGCACTTGCTTGACAACCGGGATCGGAACTTTGCTAATCTGCGCCATTGATCCCACCAATCGCTTAACATCATTGTCTTTCATCTTCCGGAAGACCTGGGCAGTCACCTGGTTGCCCAAAACGTTAAGCAGAAGCGCTGATTTCTCAAGTCCAGTCAGTGATTCATAAGCATCAAATGGCATGGCTCACATCCTGTTATGCTGTTTTTGTTTTACCTGAAGCAGCACTTGCTTCTTTTTCATCCTGTTTTTGTTTTCTCTTGCTTTCGTCATGGATCCAATCCTTAAGAATCATTGCAGCCTTGTGTGGATGCGCATCCACCAGTCCAACAATCTTCTCCTTAATCATGTCACCCTCAACTTTTTCTGGGTCCACCTTATCAGGCAAAACCGGGACCACCTCTTCAAGCTCGGGCAAAGTTTCAGTTTTCTGTATTTTTTCAAGTTCTTCTATCGTTTGAGGCAAAAATGCATCTACGCTTTGGCTGGTATTCTCTGTAAACCACTTGATGAAGGGACGAACCACCAGAGCAAAGAAAAGGAGAATAATCAGCCCAACGACCAGATATACGATCATGTTTTGAATATAGGTTTTTCGTTCATTATCATTGATAATCCGCTGCGCTTCTTCAAAATCCTCATGTGTGAATTCCATGTTCCTGATTTCTAGAATATCACCGCGTTTCTTATCGATCCCGACTGCGCTCGCAACAATGTCTTCAAACTCCTTCAATTTTTCTGGGGCCCAAGGCTCCACTTTGCTTTGAACTTTTCCGTCTTTATCTGCGGTTTTTACGGTTTTACCATCTAGCAAAACCGCAACAGAAAGGCGCTTCGGCGTTCCAGATGGCTTCATAGTCTTACGAATAGTCTGAGGAACTTCGTAGTTAGTAAGTTCATTATTCATTTTAGTGTCAGTCTTGACGCCACCTGCTGCATTTTGATTTTGGCCAGGCGGAACATTAGTGGTTGCTCCTGCGATACCCGAAGGACCTGGGCGATTGCCCTCAAGACTTTTCGTGTCTTTTTGTACTGATCGAATTGCGCTACCCTCGGCATCAAAGATGGTTTGAGTCTCATTGACTTGTGAAAAATCAATATCAGCGCTCACTCTCGCCACAACACGGCCATCTCCAACGATTCTGGCGAGCATCCCCTCAACTCGTTTTTCAATCTCTTGCTCGAGTTTTTGCCGAAAATCGTATTGATCCGCAGTAGCTGCCGTAAGTGGATCCCGAGTATTTTTTGAAAGTGTTTTTCCGTTAGAATCCACAATGACCACATCAGCGACATCCATGCCCTCGACTGCTCGCGCAACCAAACTCCCCATTCCATAGATCTGCTTTTCTGAGAGCGTCACTCCCGGATCCAGGTCCACAACTACCGAAGCAGTCGGTTTTTTCTGGTCTTCAACAAAAGCGCTTTTTTGTGGAAGAGCGAGGTGCACACGAGATCGCCTCACTCCTTTGATAGAGCCAATCGTGCGCATCAACTCGCCTTCAAGCGCCCTCTTTTGGTTCACCTTTTGGATAAAACTGGTTGTACCTAACGATTGCTTATCAAAAACCTCGTAACCTACAATATTGGTCTGTGGCAGCCCCAGTGACGCGAGCTCCATTCTTAATTCGAGCATATTTTCAGGTGGGACTGAAATATTTTTACCAGAAGTATCAACCTTAAAAGGGACGTGACGATCCCGAAGAATACGAATTACGTTCGCCGATTCATCCGGGCTCATATTGCTCATGAGGGGTTGAAACGTCTTTTCTCCCGCCCAAAAAAAGAGCATCACGATACCCGTGACGATAGCCAATCCGGTACCGCTCATCGCCAGCAACCTCGTCGGCGAAAGCCCCTTCATAAATTCAAAAATCTGTCCGAATATCTTCCTTAAAAATTCACTCACTTGATTGATCCCCTATTTAAGTGAACTAGGCCTGCATTCTCATAATTTCTCGATACGCATCTAAAACCTTATTTCTCACCTGCATCATCAGCTTGAGTGAGCTATCCGCCCGTTCAATGGCAAGCATGGTTTCATGGATATTTTTTGATCGACCTGAAACCAATTCCTTAATCGCCGTATCCGCCTGGGATTGGTAAAGGTTCACTTTATCGACCGAATCCCGCATAATCTCTGAGAAGCTCTTGCTCCCATCTTGAGGCGATGGCATCTCCAACCCTGACATGGCCATCTCTCGAACCACTTTAGAACCAACAAGAGGCTCCTTAGCATCGACATCAACAAGCTTGCTTAAATTCTCAATTCGTAGCGAATCCGACATAATCACCTACCGATCTCAAGCGCCTTTTGCGCCATCGCTTTTGCCGCATTCATCGCTGTCACATTAGCTTCATACGATCTTTGCGCGCTAATCATATTGGCCATCTCCTCAACCACATTCACATTAGGCATTGACACATAACCCTCCGAATTAGCGTCTGGATGCGAAGGATTGTAAACCATTCGAGGTGGCTTCTGGTCTTCTGCGATTTCTTCGACGAGGACACCTTGAACATTTTCGTCTAATTTATTTTCTAAAATTTCACCAAAACTTTCTCGATCTGTATTTGCCGTAAAAATAGGATCCTTTTTTTTATATGGCCCACCCTCGGCTGTTCGCGTAGTCTCGGCATTGGCAATATTACTGGAAATCGTGTTCATTCTTTTAGTTTGTGCGTCTAGTCCGCTCGCACTCACCCGCATTGACGAAAAAAAATCCATTACCGATTACCTCCACCTTCACTGATCGCATACTTCAGCATTCCCAATTTGCGCTTTAAGATCTCAGTAGACGCATCATAGAGTAGTTGATTTTCAGCTAACTTAGCCATCTCAGCTGAGCGGTCCACTGTATTGCCATCGAGTGACTCAACTCCATTGGGATCATCGTAGATTTCTGGATGGACTGGGTCCGTCATATGAGGTCCAAGATGACCTTGAGCAGTCTGTTCGACTTGAATAGGGCCGCCCGAGTGGAGAGCATTTCGAAATGTCTGCTCAAATTCCATCGCTTTTGACTTGTACCCGGGAGTGTCTGCATTAGCGATATTCGAGCTGATCACATTCTGATTGGCAAGCCTCAGATTGAGCGAGGTATTGAGTGCGCCAATGATTGGATCAAAACCACCATCTGCCATTTTATTCACCCTTCCGATATCGCCGCAGGCTGATTCAATTCAAGTAACATGCCCACTTCTATTCGTAATTTATAAGGTTATTATAGGTAATAACTGCCTGGTCCCATTCTTTTCCATCCTTCCTTGCCTAGTTTTTTTTCAAACCCTTATGCCCAGCTTTCGATAGTCAGCCAATTTATTTCTGAGTGTCCGAATCGAAATCCCAAGAGCTCTTGCCGTATGCGTCCTGTTTCCGCGGTGGAACTGAAGTGCCTCAAGAATTACATTTCGCTCAATATCGTTTAGGGTTTTACCTGGAATCCAATTTCCTTTATCACTATCCAATGTATTTAAATTGCCTCGATCGATACAAATATCCTGATTACTAATCAATCCATCCTTAGCCGTGATCACTCCACGCTCCACTACATTTTCTAATTCTCGGATATTTCCTGGCCAACCGTGTGAATTCAACATACCAAGTGCATCATTTGAAATCCCACTGATTGGTTTTCTGTTTTTTTCAGCGTAGGTTTTCATGAAATGTGTTGCTAGAAGTCTGACATCTCCGATTCTTTCTCGCAATGAGGGCAATGTCAAATTAACTACATTTAATCTATAAAATAAATCTTCTCTAAACTTACCTATTTTTACACACTCAGATAAATTTTTATTGGTTGTGGCGATGATCCGAACATCCACTGGAACTGGCTTTCTCCCCCCAATTCGATCCACCTCTCCCTCTTGAATCACCCGAAGAAGTTTTGCCTGAAGCCGAATATCCATCTCTGAAATTTCATCCAGAAGAAGAGTCCCGCCATTGGCGAATTCGAATTTACCAGCCTTACTGGTAACGGCACCTGTAAAAGAACCTCTCTCGTATCCAAACAATTCAGATTCCAATAGATTCTCCGGAATAGCAGCGCAGTTAATCGCAACAAACGGGCGACTGGCCCGCGTACTATTGCCGTGAATCAAGTTTGCCATCAATTCCTTGCCTGTACCGCTCTCTCCCTGAATCAAAACCGTCGCCTTGCTTTGCGCGACCGTTTTGGCCAATTGGATTAAATCCTGCATCCTGTGGTCTGAAGTTATGATCTCACTCATTTTCCGCCCTCCTTGGCGTAGGTCAACTCTTCCAGATCGGTTTTTCGACTGGCAATAGCCTCACTTGCCAATCTTTTCCAAAAATCATCCACTTTGCTCTGTGCAACGCTCTCTAACTGCACATAAGCTTTAGTGCTATTCTTCCTCTCATCTGCCTTAAGCAATGCACGAGCATGCTCATATAACGCCCGATTTCCCCCTCCACCTGCTTCGATTGCCTCAGAAAAAACCGAGACTGCCTCTCCCCATCGATTAAGCTCAAAAAGAAGTTCTCCCGTCTCGATAAGGAGGGTTTCAACCGAAGGAAGAGTCGGAAATTCAGCTGGGAAAGCAACGGTATCCTGCCTTTTGACAGGCTTATTTTTTATATTTTGGCGCAGTCGAAGCCCAAGGTAAATTTCTGTGGCTGATTTTTTGTCTCCTGATTTCACTTCAAGGCTTGCCGTCCAATAACGAATTCTATCGATATCTCCATCACCAGCTCCCACTGGAAGCAGCACTTGTGACTTCAAAGCATGTGAAAGTGCAGAAATAAATTTTCCACCGCGCTCTTCCATTAAGCCGAGAAGAATCTCTTTTTGAAATGAAAAATGTGATTCTGAGTCCACCTGCTCTAGCAGCTCTTTAATTTTATTAGACTCCCCCAATCCTGACCCGACCCAAAGTGCCTGTGCATGAGTAAAATTTTTCTCAGACTCCTTAAGGCGTAAATCTAGATCTTTAAACGCCTCTTTAGCGATTATATTAGCTGGAGCCCGCACCTTTTCATTCATCTTCAATATTTTTAGCGCAACCTTGCCTAAGCCTAAATCTGAAGC
>JAHFAC010000229.1 GCA_023250755.1 Bacteriovoracaceae bacterium
CTCGAGAGATTTCTCGTCATGCGCCCGATAAAAAGCCTCAACTCACCTCTTAGCTTTTCACCTTGACATTCCCTTGTGTTTTCGATGAGCAATAAGCATGGCCAATCCCGAAGAATATTGGAATCAACAGTATTCCGCGTCACCCTTTAAGAAAGGTAAGGCGCCCTCTTCGTTTTTGGTTGAAATGCATTCTCGCTTGCGACCGGGCAAGCTTTTGGATGTTGGCATGGGTGAGGGAGTCAATTCAGTTTATCTGGCTCAAAAGGGATTTTCGGTCAAAGGTTTTGACGTATCCTCTACGGCTGTCGAGCATGCCATGGCACTCGCTCGGGACACTGGGGTTTCACTTGAAGCCAAACGAGTAGATCTGGATCTCTTCTTGTTGGGATTGCTTGAGTACGACACCATTGTCATGACTTTTTTTAAGCCGCCTCAGCTTCGTTATTATTCTGAAATCATCCGCTCCTTAAAACATGGGGGTACATTGCTGGTTGAATCATGGATGATTGAGGAAATGCCTGAGGCCATCTCTCCGGAAGAGTCGCATCGAGACTTCTATTTTAGATCCAATGAGCTCCTTTCTCATCTGAGAGGCATGCGAATTCTTTTTTATCAAGAGGGAGAGGTGGGCGGAAAGCAGATTGTCCAATGTCTTGCCCAAAAGCCGCTCGATCGCGATGTCGCCAAATATAATTTATTCAATATGCAAGGTGGGGCGAAAGAAAGTGGTCCAACCACTCAACAGCAGTTGGCCGAGGCGCTTTTTAAGAAGAAGTCTTAGTGCAGTACCTTCTGTAAAATTTTTTCAAGATCCTTGAAATCTCCTTTTTCAATATGTCGTGAAACATTCGCAATTAGGGCATAAGTTTGGGTTGGATTCCTTGAGAGAAGAGCCAAGACTTCTTCCAGATCGCTCGGCGAGGATTGCATTCGGCCCTCTCCCCCTAGGATGGCTTCCCAGGATGAAATTCGATCCGATAAAAAATTTCTGATTGTAATTGCAGTGGTGGGATGTCCGGTTGCTGGAGTTTCTTCTATGAAATGAAGCAAGTCTCTTAGGATTTTTTCCATTTCGAGTGATTGATAGTCCGGTGATTCAAGTAGGGCTTGAGTACGAATAAAAAAAACATTGAATAAGTGATGAGTCGAGTCGTTTTCGTCCGCTGCTCGGAGAGTTTTCATTGCATCTAATGTGAGAGAGGGATCGATTATCCATTCTCGTATTAATTTTGCCAGAAGATCTTTTTTGCTTTGATCTTGATTTTCATAAAGCGCTCGTATGTTTGGTGAAAGCCATTGGGAAACCTGGGATGTAACCGATGAATTTAAGAGATTTAAACGGCTTAGGAGATATTCATAGTTTTCCCTTAGGAGCGGATCCAATATTTTTAGGATAGGCACGACCCAACCTGCAGTATTTGCTTGAGCGACGGAATAAAAACCGAGTTGCTTTAAAGTAAGTACATTAGAATCGGGCTGGTCAAAGATCAGCTTTACAGCCGCCCAAAGGAGTCGGTGATCTGCTGGTTTAAGAATCAAAGTTTCTAAAATAGGAGTCAGATCTGGAACACTCAATGCAGTTTGTGTTGCCTTGAAAAAATCGATCAAGGCTTGCTGGGTGGGATCGGTTTCTTGGTCTGCGAGATCGAGATTTGAAACAGAATCTGAAAAATTTCTCAACTGACGGCTGATTTGATGAAGAATACCCACCTCAGTCAAGCGAGTTAGGACACTGAAATTGTTTTTCCATCCTGACTTTGAGTTTCTGTCGCGCTCTGGAGTGCTGATGTTCAATTCATAAAAAAGATTGCGAAGGAGTTTTAATCCGCTGCTATAGGGAGTTCCGCTATCGGGGAGGTTATCCTTCATGACGGTAAAGACTTGCCGTGTGTTAAAAAGCCTGACTTTGATGTCAAAGGGAACCAGGGTGGAGGTTTCACCGGTGCCTTGGATGTCCATGTTGTCATCGTTGGAGTTACATGTGGGGAGTTTAGGGGATCCCGCGATGTTTTCGTAATTGGCAAGTTGTTTGGCCATGTCGTCATGAGCTTCTTTTAATGTTTTTGGCCAGGATTTACCTGGTTTTGGATTGGGAAATTGCTGACGGATCCCCTCTGGCCAGGCTTCGGGAGGTTCGTCTCCCCACGCATCCGCTAGTGTGGCTAAGAATTCTTGGCCTTTGTTTCCGAGTGAAAAAAATCCGAGAAAATCATAGGTAAAGTCAGAATTAATGAGAAGGAGCTCCAATCGATCGAGGCTGTTGACAAGTCGAACTCGAGGGAGATGTTCGCCTGGGTAAAAATAAGTGATTAATTGATAATCATCCGATCGCTTCTTAAGCCATTGTTGAAGGATCTCAGGAGAATTGCGGAAAATTTTGAGCATAGCCTTCCAGACAGGTTGGCTAGGTGTGCTTTGAGCGGGATCCGCCATTTTTTCTAAAACAGGATCGACCTTGTCTTTTAGTTCTTCAAAAGTCCATCTGTGCCGGGGTTGGCCGTCTTTTAGGTCTCCGTTGGTGACGGCGTTCTGGTAATCATCCACCAGCTGGACAGCCCGAATTCTTTGAGCCCGGGGATCCGAAATGCATTCTACTGATTTTATCTTTGCAGCCACCTCGCTGAGTGGAATGTCGCTGCGTGGAGGCGATGGCGTTGGCTCAAGAGGATGAGAAGTGACGTCTTCCAGAAGCCGTAGGATGTCGGGTAGATCATTGTTTCTAAGTAAATTCGCTGTTTGTCTCAGTAAATGTCGCAGGGAAGGGAGGATTGGAAGTTTTAGAAAATTTGAACTCGCTTCAAAGAGAGGTTGCAGAACCGGGCCCGCTTCTGAAGGCGTTTCTTTGGGTTGAAGTTCATGTACGGTCCACCAAGGGAGGCTTTGCGTGATTTGGTCCATGGTGCCATTTTCCATTGAGCGGGAGAGGCGCACTTTTAAGTCTGTAGATTCAGGAGCAGATAATTGGAAGGCTTGAACTCTTTCGAACGGGAGAAGGAAAAAACTTTTTCCAACTGAAGTTCGCTCTTTTCTGAGAAATTCGATCCCACTTCGGAGATCGGGCTGCGCTAGGCTGGTGTTGGCAAATCGGAGTGAGTCTTCAAGAAGCTTGAGAAATTCAGCAGCGGTGAAAGAGGGTGCTAAACGAAGGAGTCCGTTGGTCATCGAAAGGACTGACGAAAGCTCCTGTGCATCCAGACTATCGGTAAATTGGGTGAGCTCTTTAAAATCCCCCTTCGAGTTGAAGCATTCAAGGGTGGCCTTAAAGGTGATGGCATCTAAAGTTTTGTGTGAAAGATCCAGAGCTGTGCAGGTGGGATGAGGGTGTCGATAGTGCGGAAGTTCCGAACTCGGAGCACAGCCAGAGAGGGGTATTGAAAGCGGCATAAAGATCAGAGCACTGATCCAAATGCTGATTTCAAGAGCATGAGTCAGAAAGGGACTCTGGCTCGACAACAGAGGACTTCCTTAATTCCGAGAAAATGCGCCCTTTCTAATTATTAAATTTAATTAAAAATCTTATAATGAGCAAAGGTAATAGATGACATTTTATATATGATTCTGTTGAATTGATTTAGGTTGTTGATGAGTTCATTTTTTTGTAACTAATTGGATTTATTATATTTAAACCAAATTTTAAATCCACTTTACTTGATTAATATGGTCTGTTAGATTAAATAATAACAGTTTGAAAAGTTCTTCACCTAAACGCGGTACGTATGATGAGAGGGTGGGATTACAGGATTATGAGAATGCATCGCTCCTATTTTGAGCAAAAATTTACCCAGGCGATCTGTGCTTTTGGAGTATGCCTCAGCCTGACTGCTTGCCAAGAGACCTCTCAACCCTCTGGGAATTCTACAGGTCGAATCAGCCTTGCCGGTGGAAAATCAGGGAGTGAAGTGATGCCTGTCGTAGGTGCATCGAGTAACAGTGTCCCGACTGACCCCATTGTGGTGGGACCAGTTCCCACTCCTAGTGTGACTTCCTCGCCAGAGGTTCAACCTTCTGTATTCCCCTCGCCTACTCCATCATCCAGCCCCTCTCCCGCCCCAAGTCCCACACCTGTCTACAGCGCCCTCGTGATTTCTCCGACGGCAAAGACGCTGTCGGTTGGAAATAGCACCTCATTTTCT
>JAHFAC010000230.1 GCA_023250755.1 Bacteriovoracaceae bacterium
CCTCTATCATTTTGATGTTGCTGAGAACGAGGTTGAAACTTAACGTTCCGTTTTTCTAGGGGCACAAGAAAAGCAGTTTGTTTCCATTGAAAAAGACGGTAAAAAATTCATTCGTATCTTCGTACTAAAAAAAGAGGGTATGCCATTTGAAGAACTGGTGAAAATCTTCGGAACTCCTGAGCAACGTTACTGGGCCACAAAGGTCCAATCGGCTAACACTTACTTCGTATGGAATCCCCAAGAAAAACCAGCAAAGCCTTTTTTTATTAAAATGCAAATCGCATCAGGAAACGTGGTTCGCAACCATTCTGAGAACTCACAGATGGCAGTTCAAATCAATGACGTAGTTGAAAAATCAATCAATGAATCACAAGAATCAGGTGACTCGTTTTTTTCCGTTTTTCCTGAGAGATTCGGCGCAACCTATTCCAAGGGTGATTTTTCATATTCATATAGCATCCGCTCCGTGCACCCACTCGGGGTTCCAGAAAGCACAGATATCCAGCTCTACCCACTGCATGCTTTTTTGAGCAAATCAATGTCCAAAGAAAGGACTAAAATTTCTAAAAAAATGGGAATTAATGCGAACACATGGATGATGGATGAATACCTCCCCAAGCTGGCGCGCTTCATGTCAGTGATGCATTTCAAGTATGGGGATTATATCGAAGGACATACACAGAATCTGGTGCTTCGCCTCAACAGAAAAACTGGAAAAATTGAAGGCATCGTAGCCAAGGACATGACAGATGTGATGATCGACCCATTCATTAAAATTTCAAAAGGCAAAGCAGAGGACGTAGAGACAGTTCGCAAAATAGGCGGATCCTTGTTGAATATTCATCACATTGATCGGGCCACTCCAACGATTCATTGGGCAGGAGACAATGTGGCAGGTTATACGGGTCAAAGCGTTTATTCTTTTTCTGAATCAGTTAAGGAAGTGATGCATTTTACTTTTAGGTTTTTGGAACAGTACATCCAGGAGACTGAAAAAATAACAGGCTCGGCTGTACCTTTATCCAAACAATCACTGGATATTCTTGATGCTTTGAAAACCGAAAATGTGAAAGTCCTCATGGAACTCGCGCTACCCCGACGTTCAGTTGATTATCTCTTTACCGCAATACGTCACGTCGTTCAAAATGTCTCTGACGAAGTGACCCGCCACCGAATGCCAAAGATCAGGCCCTCCATGCTTCACTCTGATCAAAAAAAGCTTCGCTCCATTTTTCATGAATTACTGAAGCAAAAGCAGGTAGCCCTACTTTTCACAGATTCAAACACACTGTGTAGTCTTGAGATCGCCGCGCTGTATTCTGAGAACTCCAATCAAAAACTACCCAAAGAGCAGCGCGAGTCTTCTGAGTCACCCCTTAGCTTTGCCTATGACGGGAGAGGCTTGATCGCGTTTGAAAAAACTACTCAGCGCGTGATTGCCTATGGCATCGTACCTACGATGAGTTGCTTACGCAAAGCAATGCAGAACTCAATACCGCGCCTCACGCAAGCAGGTAATTATTTTTGAATCGCTTGCCAAAACGGAGCAGATCCGTAGTGACTCTAGATCAAAATGCCTGTCACGGATCGTTTTCATACAGTCGATCTTTGTGGTGTCAAGAGAGAGAACGTCACAGATCTTGGTTGCTCGATCATCAAAGTAACGTCCTAGCTGTATTGTTTTCAGGCACTCAATTGATGCCAAGTCAGTGGAGATTCGAGCGCAGACATCCAGCGCCACAGGAATATACCTGACTTCCGGAGCAGCGGCTAATAGGGACATGCATTGAATTTTTGTTTCATCAATGGATAGGTTATCACATATTCCGCAGGCATTCGGATCAATCTTGTCAATGCTCCCTCTGATTGTTTTCAGACACAGGATATTTGCTGAAGCTGTGGACAACCGGGCACAAACCTTCTCCGGAGAGATGGGTGTGATCGCTACAACTGTCAGCGAAAATAATAACGTTGAAATAACCGCCGTATATCTTGTCATTTATTTCTCCTGCGTTCTCTAATAGGCTTCCACATGGAATTAAACCAGCATGCAGGATGTGGACCATAATTATGGATTCATCTCGTAAGTATCGCGCAGCGGTGCAACTTGATTTTTCCACACTCTCTCAAAGCGTTCTGGATTCCTCACCGGTTTTTGGATCATGCATTGACTGAGCAGCATCTGTAACCGTGTACTTGAAGTTTTAGAATAAAGCTGAAGTGCGAACTTTGAGAAATCTCGGATCATAAAATCAAAAATCTGATCCAATAAATCGTCGTCTATCATCTGTGTTATTTTTGTATTTTCAATAATCAGCTGTCCATAAGCCACCAAAGTAAAGAGTTCCCCCAAAATGAGCAGAAAATCAAAATCCTGGGTCTGCTCCTGAGTGGGTTTTCCCAGCATTAGAAGGAGCTTCAGCGACTTGATCTGCTTTTTAAATATTTTAATGTTGGGCAGCGACTTGCTCCCGTAAGCAATCCGGTAATCATGAAAATGAATTTTCCCAAGCCCCTTTGTTGGACCTTGGTCAAATAAAAAGCCATCGTTTGCGACGTCATTTCTCTTCCCAACGTCTGGGAACTTTCCTGGCTTAAAGAAGTAGTTCTTCATGAATTTGATAATCAAAGCCATGTTGACATGAACCGTTCCTTCCAACTTAGGAAGGGCACGAATGTCACGAGCTGCGGTTTCAAAGTACATGTTCTTTTCAAACCCCTTGGCAGCTATGACATCCCAGAGCAAGTTGATCACCTCCTCGCCCTGTGTGGTCACTTTCATCTTCACCATCGGATTAAAGAGCAGGTAGCGGCGATCCTGGGAAGAAGCTGAGCGCATATAATCAATCGCCCTATTGGCAAAGAGCTTCATTGCGCTCAGTCTCGCATAAGCATCGACGAACATCTGCCGGATGTGCGGAAATTCCGTGACATATTGACCAAAGAGATTTCGATGGGATGCATGATTAATCGCTTCGTAAAACGAGTGAGTACAAATACCGACTGAAGCAAAGCCTAGATTGAATTTGCAGATATTAATTGTATTTAATGATGCGTCCCATGCCTCTTGCCCTCGCGACAGGATATCCGCCTCGGTAATGGGGTAATCATGAAGCGCATATTCGGCGACGTAGTTTTGCGAGTTCACGACACTTTGGACACATTCGAACTTCTCGTGCTGAGGCTCTACAGCAAAAAAAACAAACTCGTCGCCTGATTTTCCATCGACTTTTCCAAAAGTGGACACCAAGGCGGCCTTATTTGCATTGCCAATGTAATATTTTCGACCCTTGGCTTTGTAAGTAGCTTGAGAATCTTTTGTATCCCAAAACAGCCGCATCTCAGAAGAGTAGAGATCCGCGCCGTGCTCTTTTTCTGAAAGCCCAAACCCAAAAATGCCCCCCTCTTGGAGATACTGTGCCGTCTTCTTCTTAATTGCCTCATTTTTACTCATCCAGAGAGGGCCCAGGCCCAGCATCGTGACTTGCCAGGTGTACCAGTAACTGAGCCCATAAAATCCGAGGATTTCGTTGAGCTGGCAATTTCGCCAAGTATCCCACCGGGCATCATCAGCCCCCCCCTTTGCTGAGGGGGTAAGAAAGGTGGCAAATATTTTTTCCTTACTTTGGAACGCCAAGAAATCCGCGTACCAAGTGCGCTCATGGTCATCGGCTTTGAGTTTCCGTTTCCCGCGTTCTTCAAAGAAATGGATCGTTTTAAGAAGGAGCTCCCGGGATGTCGCATCTGGACAGTCTGGAGTGTATGTCTTTGGATTAAGTAGAACCATAAGTCACGTCTACCTCAATCAGCCCATCATGAAAAGTGGTTACGATAAACTAGTGAGATCCGCTCCGATCAACCGCCTCGATAAATTCTTTCAACTGCCGAATGAAGAACTGATCGTGAAGTTCAGGGTGGGTTTCAGAATCATGAATAAACTCCTGCGCAGCAATTCTCCAGAGTCCTTCTTTCGGAAAAGCTTTGAGATAGCTTTCGGGCGCTAGCCTGAAGACCTGTGAAAGCGGAGAACCCATGAGAAACGAATCGTTAGATGCCAGTGCCCGCCTCAAGCTCCATGCCGCTAGTCCATCGATAATCTCTCGACTGTCCTTGCACAAAATAGTTTTAACAGG
>JAHFAC010000231.1 GCA_023250755.1 Bacteriovoracaceae bacterium
GCTTGCCTCATGCTGAGTGCATTAGAAATGTATTTGTTGGCCTTGGCGAGGCCGAACTTAAGATACTTATAGATGAGACACAGGTTGAGGATAATATCGCCGTCGCTGAATACGGCGGGGTTCTTTACCCGGGTGTAGAAGAGGGTTTGCTTCATTTATCCCAGAAATATGCGCTGTTCATCGTTAGTAACTGCCAATCGGGTTATATAGAGACATTTCTTGAAAAACACGGATTTAAAGATGTGTTCAGGGATTTTGAATGCTGGGGAAATACGGGAACTAGCAAAAGCAATAACCTTAAAAGCTTGATCGCTCGTAATAAGTTACAGTGCCCCGTTTTTGTCGGAGACACAGAGGGCGATCAAAGGGCTGCTTACGATAACAGCGTTCCATTCTGGTTTGTCTCATATGGATTCGGACAATGCTCCCTTGCCCAAAAAACTTTTGATACTTTTTTTGACCTTGCAAACGAGGCAAATCGGATTGGAGCCATCAGTTCCCCGTTTTTGGTTGAAGAGATTGAAGCGACTGACACCTTTCGACTTCAAGAAATAGGGAAGTTTCGCCTCGATGTCTGGCGCCAAGAAACTCGGGTTAATGAGGCTTTATTTCCAAGCGGAATGTGGATTGAACCTCTGGACCATCGGGCAAGGCATTGGATAGCAATCGATTCAGAAGGAGTCATAGGGTCGGCACGCCTTACGATTCACAATACGCTCCTAGACAATCCCGACGGCTATCTTTTCGATCGAGCCAAATTACGCGTCAATTTGCCCTGTGCACATTTATGCAAGTTGGTTGTGCTTTCTCGTGCGAGGGGCCAGGGCGTGGCCAAGGAACTGAATAGGATTCGCGTTGAAGCTGCGAAAGCCATGGGAGCCAAAAGCATATTGGTAACGGCATCGGAGAAAAATGGTCGGCTTCTTGAAAAAATTGGTTTTAGCGATACCGGGATAAGGGAGGAGTTCCCAAATCGGCCAGGTTACAAATTCGCAGCAATGCAAATGGATCTTTGAGGAGGAAGGAATTTGAAAAAAGGGTTGTTTAAATATTTTTTGCTGGCAGCCGTCGTGCAAACGGTTTGGGGCTTGACCCCAAGTGCCTCAAAGATTGTTTTGGAATACCTTCCAGTCGAAGGGTATTCGGCGATTCGGTACACGGTATCAGGGCTAATCTTTTTGGCCTACTCGCTCCTAAAAAATGGCCGATTGAGTGCTCGGATCAGTGACCTGCCTAAGTTGGGATTGATTGGCATCTTGGCCTATGCCGTAGATTCTCTCGGCACTCTGTATGGACTCAAAATCGGTGGCGTACTGAACTTTGCCCTAGCCAGCAGCATGAATGCAATAATCACGGCGGGGGTTGCGATTCTGGTTTTAAGAGAACAAATAAATAAGCGCATCTGGATCGCTGCCCTACTGTCGATTGGTGGTGGACTGGCTCTATTTCTTGGAAAGTATGACGTTTCGACATTGGAAATTGCAGCCGGAAGTCTCCTGCTGATTTGGGGCGCGTATGTATTTGAGGCACTCGGCTTCGTTTTCTCGAAAAAATACAAGGAGCGAATGCCGCTAACGGAGTACATCGCCCTCTTGCAGATCAGCGCGGCGATTTTCATGTGGTCACTCAGCTTTGCTACCGGGCGCTTTCCCGTGAACGTGTTGCGCATGCCAACGGCGGGATGGGTATCCTTGATGTTCGTCTGTCTAATTTCCTGCTGCGCTTGTTATTTCCTATTGTATTGGCTGCTCAATCACATTGAAGGACATAAGCTAGCGTTTTTTGACTGCTTCCATACGATAGCTGCTGCTGTCTTTGGCGCAGCTTTGTTCGGCGAACCTTTTAATATCAAAATGCTAATAGGCGGGGGGCTGCTCCTGTCAGCCGTAATTGTAGTTACGCGAATGGGCCAATCACACGATAACGAAAAGTTAGTACCTGTTTTTGAGCCAGAGCCAATTTCCGGAAAGGTGGTCATTTGAAATGAATCTATTGTTGGAAACCGATCGCCTAATCCTTCGACCTTGGCAGGAATCAGATGTTGATCACTATATGCGGCTTTCCAAGGATATTGGTTACAACTCGTTCTGCGTGCCTGGTCAATTTTTTGTCGAAAATGACGAACAAGCGAAAGCTAAGATTAGCCAGAGAGTTAACTTGTTCAGAGAAAGGGGGCTGGGAAAATTCCCTGTTTTCATCCGTGAGGACGGAGAGTTTATTGGAACCTGCGGCTTAGATCCCTATTTGGTCGATGGAAATGCAGAAATCGAACTTGGATACCGCCTCTTGCTGCGTCAGTGGAGCAAAGGATACGCGACAGAAGCGGCCAGAGCAATTTTGCGGTACGGATTCGAGCAATTGAATTTGCCGCGGATTATTGCCTTTGCGTTGCCGCAAAACCGCGCATCTATCAACGTTATTGAACGGATGGAATTCGACTACCTGCGCGAATTCATCCACGCCGGTGAGCTTCACAGACTATACGAAATGAAAAGCCCAGGAAAACATGAATAGCCGCTCGTTCTTTTTTGGTGAGAGAACACCGGTAGAATGGATAGTGAGATGATGGAAAAAAACTGGTTGGACTGGGGAAGAGAAATTCAGGCGCTTGCTCAGAATGGGCTTGCCTTTACGAAGGACCCCTTCGATCGGGAAAGATACGACGCTTTGGAAGCTGGGGTTGTCGTAAAGCCAACAAAAATTGCAGCTATTTTCGATCATCGCCGACATGGCTATAAGCCACATCTTTACCATTCTTATAAAGTCTATATGATCTGCGACTTTGTTGGCGGGGAACAAAAAACAAACATAGAGACTTCTGAGGTAGCTTTCTTTGAAAAAGGCGCGATCGATACTTTGGAGTTAGACCCTGCTCGCGTCACCAGGGAGCATATCCTTCGGATGTTTGAACATTTTGCAAATCCGCTGCTTGCCGCGGATTTTGATTAGGGTGATAGGCGCCATCGATATCAAAGGATGGCAAGGTTTGAAGAATTTTTATGGTCAAATATGCAGCGCTAATTTGTAATCGACGGCTCGACGCAAGCACGTATCTTGATGTCGATCGAAATACTTATATCACAAACTTCTCCAAGATCTTTTTCAAATCTGATGAAGTAGCGCATTGGGAAAAGTGGAACGGTTCAATCAAATGGGAAAATCTCTTAAAGAGCGGCTGTGTCCTTTCAACCTGGATGGAAACCGAGAAACCAGAAGTTCTTGATGCTGAGAATATTGAGCTGAGCAAACGGATGGAAGCGGCATGGTATGGGCTGCTGCTATGTGAAGGCACTTGGCCATTTTATGGTGATTCATATGCACTGACGGGTAAGGCTGATCTTTCGGAAGGTAAAGTCGTGATGGCAAACATCCAGCAATTCTCCTGTCGAGAACAAGTTGTCAGACCTTTCTACGAACATTGCACAATGGAGTATATTGAGTCGTTTAGGCAAAAAGACAACGGAGTCTATCTCGATGCTTGGAAAGCCAACTACCTTCTGTTGGAACACGGGTACAGAGCCGCCGGAAAAGTGACATCGATAATTGAGGATGCCCTGGAGTCATTCAAGGATGCAAAGACGCACAGGAATGTAGCGACAGCGATCGCTAGATACGTTGAGGCGGCGGAGGCTGTAATAGCTATGCCGAGGGGCAATAGTGGCCGGCGCGAATTCGCGCGCCGAGCATTCGAGATACTTAAGCCGAGCGTAAAGGACCCTTATCTGCAATGGGAAGTGCAGGAAATTTCAGATCACAGACTCCTGCAACTCTATGACTTAAGGAATGCCCGAAACCATGGGAAAGGGATGCGGGATTCTGTTGTTGAAGTTTTAGATTTAACGGACGCAGCCGAAATTGATTCGACGATAGGAAAGCTTGCGTATCTTGCCGAAGATTTAGCAAAGAAATCGATTCTGAAACTTTTGAACCATCCAAGAGCCGCAACTCTCATTTTGGCCAGAGCAAACTTGGAGCAAGCATGGGAGACAAATTCTTTTATATGACCACGACTGCGCAAAGTGAAATTCTTGAAATTGAGCTAGCGGTTCGCAATGCCATGCTGGCTGGAGATTCTAATTTTTTTGAAAAAACTTTAGCTGACAACTTT
>JAHFAC010000232.1 GCA_023250755.1 Bacteriovoracaceae bacterium
TCTTTTTCTTCTCAGCCTCTTCAGCAGCGATCCGCGCAAGCTCCTCTTGGCGAGCTTTTTCGATTCGGGCCTCTTCTGCACGCCGTTCTTCTTCGATCCTTCGCCGCTCAGCCTCAATCCGTTGATTCTCAAGGATTTGCCACTTGCTCGCACGCGCTTTGAGTCCGTCGAGTGCGGGCTGGACTTCGATAGCCAACTCTTTACAGACCGAATCAATGGCCGTTTTTGCATCGAGCAGGGGTTTGGTGATCTCTTTTCGCTTCTCTTCAAACGCCTTCAGGAGTTTGTTGAGTTCTGCGCCTTCTTTGAGGGCTGCATCGTACTGGGTTTTATTCGTTACAAGAATGGCAGAGACGTTTTTAACTCGTGCGGCGAACTGTACGGACCACTCGCTTTTAAGTGATTCGATGAGGGATTTGTTTTGGGCTTCGAGATTGCTCATTACGCCACCTCACCCTTCAGCGCCGCCTTTTTCTCTTTGGACAACTTGGTGTAGTGTTCCAAGAGAACCGTTCGGTCGTGCTGATTGAAATCTTTGACGCTCTTTTCGCAGAGAGCTTCAGCGTCTTTGAGGGTGAAATTGAATTCCTGAAAAGCCTCGATCATCTGCGCTGGATCGAAACGAACGTCGGGTTTCTTTTCTTGGGGCGGCGGAGCCTTCGTTTGAGTCTGCGGCCTAGGATTGTCAAAACTGTCCATAGCGCCATCGCCATCATCATCCTCGGGGGCAATGCCTACGATGGGGCAGAAAGCGTACCTGCGGGCGTATGTGATGCATGAGCCGACCCCATGGATATCGTCTTTGGATGGCCTCATCGTGAGTTCTGAGGTGATGTCTTGGCCGGAAGCGTGCCCAAGAATTGTCTTGAGCATTACGCCGCGCTCGGTGATCGACGGGATTTGAATGACGCAAAACCCGTTATCAGAAAGCGGCTTTCGAGCGGCATCCCAACAGCTCGCCAGATCAGCGTAGGGCTTTTTTGTGGTGTTGGTGACTGCCATGGTGGAGTCTTTTTTTGCGTTCTCCATCGCGCCTTGGGCTTTGGCGAGAGCTCCGTAAAGGACGCCCATCGCCCGTGACGTGTCCACCGTGAGTGAAACCAGTTGCGGCTGTTCGTTAGCCACCCCGTTTTGATTTTCCAATTTGACCTCCTATGAAATATTTACTAAATGCCTTTTAAAGTTGCAGTTCCCCGTCACGCTGCTAAAAGCCTCGTTGCGGTACGTTTATCTTTTGTGCTTTGGTCTCCACCCCAATCCCCGAGCGTCAACTCAGGGGCTGGATCGAGATCAAGCAGCCTCGGGAGGACCACCATCCTGCCCAGAGTTTTTGAAGAAACGACTCTTCGCTAAATCCTTGATGATCGGCTCAAGTTTTCCGCGAAGGCCGTCTGACATTGGCCTGTGCCCTCGGAGCACCTGGTTGAGATATACCGAGGAGCACTTTGCCTGCGCCGCTATCGCGATCTGCGAAACCGTTACCCGTGCAATCACCTGATTTGCGTACCTTGCGAACTCTGAGTTGCTCATTTGGTCAGTCGTGTTCATAAGACAAAGATAATGATTCTTTATCTTTTCGTCAATCGAAAAGGTAAATATATTTTATCTTACATGATGCGAGAGGATAAATTATCTTTAACTTATGGGATTTATTGAGGAAACTCTTAGTCTTAATTTGAAAAGGCTGAGGAAAAAAATCAATTTGAACCAGGAAGAACTGGCGATCCGTGCTGGGGTGACAACCCAAACGATCAAGAACTACGAGCAGGGCAGATCGTGGCCGGGGCCGGATAGCATCGCTGCGATTGCCGGGGTTTTTGGCGTGCCTGAGACAGAGCTATTCATCCCGTCGCAGGGCTGGCCGGTCGAGCAGCCAAAAACCATCTCTCATCTGGCCCGAGAGTTGACCGCAGCGAACGACCAGATCCGCTCTCTCGAGGCGAAGCTAATCGAGATGACTGTCGTTTTTTCCTCTCACGCGGTCGATAATGGCGTTGACCAGGCGAAAAACCTTAATGCCGACCAACACGCCCAAGAAAAAGCCAATGCCAAAGGCATCATTTTTTCTCACTCCTCTCTCCAACCAGATGCCCAAGATAACACCGCAAAGGAGCATGACCGCAAAATTGGAAACCCAATGCCAAAAAATACGCCACTTAACGCTCATGCCGCATCAGATACCAAGCCAGCCGGCTCCCTGCAAGCCGAAAACAATCCCAATCTCTGGTCCAGAATCCAAGAAGAAGGAATTGAGGATCTCGTCCAGGCTCTACTGGACAAGCCGAAACACCGGAACTCGGCGAGGATCCGCTTGGGCCTGCCTAAACGAAACAACGACGCACAAGTGCAGACTCCCAAAACGAAGCGGAAAGTCCCGTGGTGAGGCATAAAACCTCGTATGGTGGTGTTATAACCAGGACTATTGAAGATGGGGCGGCCCAGATTTTGAATTCAAATTATGAGACCTGGCCATTGGACTCTTTACAACGGTCAACTAGAAGTTGACAATTAAACGAACGGGAAGCTAACACGAGTGTCTCAAGGTGGTACAACCCTTGAGAAAAACAGGCAAACCGCCGAAGAGGAGACATGGGAGCATTAAAGATAATCCATATCGAAGCCAATAATCTCCAGTGGGACTTTCACCAATCGGAGAGCCAAAATTGGATAGCTAAATGCGATGCTATCGGCCAGGTGGTACAGGCTGATAAGCACAGCGAGCTGCACATGGCTATCAAGGCGCTTCTGGATGATTTTTTCTTAGAGCTCATGAGAGACAACGAACTTACCGAGTTTCTGCAAATCAGAGGCTGGAAGCTGATCAGCAAAGTTGCGCAACCAGAAGAAGCAGTTTCTTTCGAGGTCCCTTACGATTTAATCCGGGCCAAAAGGAAAGCTGAAATCCATCAGCGATGCTAAAGCGAGAGCGTGTCATGGGGATCCTCCGATCCCTGAAATTTGCGTTTAAAGACCAATGCAAAAGCGGAAAAACTGACTTGTGGAAAAATGGGACAGATCGTTTCCATTTGCAAAGAATTGACTTTATCGACGAGGAAGTCGTTCGCACTTTCCTTCGGCAAAGAGGTAAAACTCCGGCCGAAATTGAGAAAATCATCGCAGAGGCAAAAGTTTAGCAATACCTCTCCGTAATCCAAAACAGCACTTCATCAATCGATTCCACCGCCTCCCGCAAGGACCGCGGCTCGGCCAATTTTCGCCTCTGGGATTCGCTCAGCCTGCGAAAGGCGACGAGCCGGGCCGTCTGCTCCTCCAGGGCTTCGAGCTCCTGGTCCATGCACAGTCTTTCTGATTTTCCGCCCTGGATCAGTGTTAGCAAAGAGCCCCCATTAAGGTGAGTCGGACCTTTTACGACCTGGTTAACAATTAAGCAAATTTAATCGGGTAAAGAATTCTTTACCCGCGACCGGCACAAGTGGTCCCTGGCACAACCTGTCCTGGATGCCACAATCAGGGGATGCCAAAGAGCCTCGCCATAGTGCCCGCAAAAGACCAGCCAGCTATCAAAAAAGAACTATCCAAGCTATCAAAAGCATTGAAGGAAAAGCGCATTGCCGAAGGCCATACCCAAGAATCTTTGGCTGAAAAACTCGATGTTTCGGTGGAGACGATCCACAAGATCGAGATCAACCTGCGCATCCCTTCCCTGCCCATGCTCCTGCGCATTGCGCGCGCCATCGGGCTTAAGGTATCCTTAGAATAGGCCGATTTCTTTACTGGACTGTCACGGAGCGGTGGTTTAAACCCAATCCACTGGAGGATTTGTGGGTGAAGTCATGGTGGTCTTAGTTGGCGGCTTTATCGTCCTCCTCGGGTTCCTGGTCTGCCGGGAACTCGTGATGTGGTATTGGAAGATCAATGAAGTGGTTGGCCTGCAGAGAGATATCCTCGAGGCACTCAAGCAGTTAAACCAGAGAGACCCCTAAAAAGGAGAATTTGTGAAACATTTCGCTATGTGCCTATTTTTGATTTTACCTGGCTGCGCAACTGTTCAATTTAAGCCGGTCACGACCGAGGAAGTTCGAGATGTTCCAGGGCTGTCACAGGAACAAATATTCGACAAATCACGGCAGTGGTTCTCCCAGTATTT
>JAHFAC010000008.1:0-5891 GCA_023250755.1 Bacteriovoracaceae bacterium
GTCGGCTTCTTTCATTCGACGCTTAAGAGCTTTGATCATTTCAGGGCGATTTTTAAAGAATTGGAGGTAGCGCTCGTCTTTGAGTCCGACTCTAAATTCAATTTCTCGAAACTGAAGCGATTGGAATCCGCTGGCAGGCATCAGGCGATCTCGAAATTCAAGAAATTCCACGGGTGTCATAGTTTCTAAGATATGAATTTGCGAGACCAGCAATTTCATGATTTCAACGGTCCGTTTAATAAAGTGATGAGCGCGGAGGACTTCTTTTTTTTCCATGTGTTGGATGGCTGTTTGTATCTCATGCAAGATGAGTTTGAACCAAAGTTCATAGGCTTGATGAATGATGATAAAGAGCAGTTCGTCATGGTGAGCCGGCTTAGAGAGAGGCATCTGGAGAGAGAGGAGCTCCGGAACTTTTAGATAATCATTGTAAGTGAGGTCGGACTGTCCGTAGGAGTTGGGGGCATTGCCAGATTGAGAGCTAGCATGATTCATTGGACAGCCGTTTTGGGGGGAGACGGATTTTTTTGAACTCATAGAGTACAACTGTAACATCAGTCTTAGTTTTGGGTGAGTGGAAGTTGGCTGTGAATTTAAATTTCAGTGCCCTCTTTGTGGCTTGTAAAATCTGAGCGTTACAAAAGGTTTTAGCTGCTGATTGAGTTCGTCAATTGCGGCTTGTCTCGCTTGATCCATCGGCATCTTTTGATTGACCGTTTTATCGAAAATAATACCAGCTGAAATCTGGCTATACGTGTTTCCAATCTGGTTTGCGTTACTCAGGGTCTGCTCTGGAGAGAGAGGCCGCTCTGCAAAGCTTAATTCATAGACCCCGTCTTCTGAGATCACTTTTGCTTTGCGAAAGCCCGTAGTATAGAGATTCTGCAGGTCAGCTGAGCTGGGAAATGACGGTTGCAACCGATTATAGGTTTCCGCCAATGGGCGTTGAGTTGGATCGAGGTCACGGGGTATCGCTCTTATGTTAGTGTCTGCATTTACACTGGGATGGATGTGATAATCTACAGCGCTTGAGGGGATCGTGTTCAGTAATCTGTTACCAATCGCTAGTGTTCCGGTGTCAGTGCCAAAGACCGGCTTTAAAGCCTCAAAATCGATATCATTGCGATCTGGTGTTTCATTTTTACCGACCTCTAGGAATGTTTTCTTGTCTGGAAGGTACACCCATCCTTCTTCTTTTTCCGCTGTTTTTGCGAGCTGCATGAGTTGTAGCTCTGCATCCTCAAGAGTGCTCACTTCGGTGCGATAGTGACTTGGATTCGTGTTAATGGAGAGTTTGTTAGCCAGCCGAAATCCAGATAGAGAAGCATCAGAGGCTAAAGTGGGAGCTCTATAACTGGCTTCATTTTCTTTTTCTTTGTCTGCAATTTTGCTTAAAGCATGACTTAGATTGGGTATTGCGACCGAAGCGGGTTCTGCTGCAGATACCGGGCATGGCTGAGACTCGCTGCTGCAACTACGGCAAGGAGCCTTAGCAGCAGTGCGTACTGAGGGAGGACGAAGGGCTGGTGCCATGGGCGCCAAGGTTGCTGAAGGTGCAGGTTTGCTACGACATCGGGTACAAGTGGGGGGAGAGGGGTCTTCGCGTTGAGACCTGCTTTGGTAAATCGCCTGTTGTCTTTTCTGTTGTGACGATGAACTTCTATTGCCTCTTGAGTTTCTTTCCATCTCATCGTCGGCTTTGCTGTTGATCGTAGGCATTAAGATCAAAATTGAAATTCCTGAGAAAGTTAAAAAAAGTTTGAATTTAATCATTGGACTATCCTCTTATTAACTCTGAAAACTGGTGAATAAAGTAATTAGAAAGCAAATTTTATTCCATTTTTATTATGTAATAATTGTGAGCTAAGAGGCATGGGAGTACTCAGGATATATTTTAAATATTTGTTTTAACTGTATTTTTATGAGCGTAGATCAAATCTGTCGATATAGCGGCAGCAACTGCCGCGGTAGATGTTTTTAATGTTGATGATGATTCGTACAGGTGATTGAAAAATATTCAATGCCTTACTAAAAAATCACTTCTCCTGGCGAAGCGCGATTCACTAGTGTTCCGTCACCCAGTTGCCCCACATCGTTTTTACCCCAGCACTTCACGGTGTTTTCTTTGGTCAGTCCACAAGTAAAGGATAATCCTGTGACTAGCGTGGTCACCTCGTCTGTTAAGTTCACTACATCGGTTGGGGGTTGAAATAGTGAAGATTCGCCATCAGCTGTTGCCTGGTGATAATCATTTTTGCCCCAGCATTTAATTGGAGTGCCTGTACGGATGGCGCAAGCATGAGTGCCAGATCCATGCACACTCATGCCGATGGTATTGGATCCAGCTCCTAGAGCAGGGAGGTAAATAGGCAGGCGGTGTTTTGGTCCAGCGAGTCCATCCCCTAATTGGCCGTTGCCGTCCGCTCCCCATCCTTGCACACCGCCATCATTCATTACGGCATAAAAGACGAGATCGCCACCGGTTAGAACAGCAACTCCTGAGCTTAATCCGATTACGTCTAAGGGACGGGTTGAAAATCCAGTGGTTTGTTCATTTCCAATTGTATCGGAGTTTCCCCAGCAGAGGACTCCATTTGCTGCTGTTAGCGCACAGGCACTTAGTCCCCCCACGCTGACCACTTTGATGGTGGGTGGGAGGCCAATGACGTCCGTGGGTTGATTTCTCTTGGTGGTTGTTCCGTCTCCTATTTGTCCGAAGCTATTGGAGCCCCAGCACTTCACAGCACCCAGTTGGGTGAGGGCACAGGTGTTCAAATAACGAGCTGAAATAGCGGCAACACCCGAGGTCAGACCCAAAACATCCACAGGTACCGTGCTATTGGTGAGGGTTCCGTTTCCTAGCTGGCCATCTGAATTGACGCCCCAGCATTTGACACCGTCTTGTGAAGTTAACACGCAGGTATGATCCTTACCCGCGACAATTGCTTTGAGTCCGGCAGCTAGTCCAACGACATCGACTGGGTGAGACGTGTGGGTCATGCCAGTTCCTGTTTTTCCATTACCGAGTTCCCCATTGAATCCATTGCCCCAACACTTGACCCCTCCTCCGACTAGGATCGCGCAAGCATGTTCGTCTCCTGCAGCGATTGCTTGTGTTTTTAAGGAAGATGTTGGAGACGGCGCAGGAGTGGGCGTCCCAATTAGCACTGCTTGGGGATCCACGATCAAAGATCCATTGTTTGGAGAAGTTTGAATACTCGTATTTAATTCCGTTTCGCAGCCGTTGAGAAGCCATGCAAAAGCGAATAGAAGCGTAAGATTCTTTTTGTTCATGAAGTTTCTCCCCCAGTGGACAAAGCGAGACTAGAAAGCTCGAATTACAACACGGACTAATAATACATGACAATTTTAGTATGTTTTTAATTGGATGAAAAGCCTAATTTTGATCGCTCCACTGTTTTTTTCCCGCGATTTTGTCCCCTAAATTTTGATCACTCCACTGTGTCAGTAGTGACAGATAAATTTTAGTGGGGTCGATCGCCAATTGCTGAAAAAGTGAAGTTATCGGGCTTCCTATGGCAGGCTAAGGGGTTGAATTTCACTTTTTTGGAAAAATCCTCTACATGAAAACCTGTTAATGGCCGTGGTGGCCTCCACCTGAGTGGCTCCCTCCGCAGTGCCGGCCTCCGTTTGTGGGAGGTTGGCTGGGATGAGAGTGTCCCGGGCATGGAATTATTATTGGGTGACACGGAATGGGGTGTCTTGGAGACAGGTGAATGATTCTGATACGTGGGGGGCAGCGGTAAACCGGCACGGGCAGGGGCCTTGGCTGGATGACTGGCCAAGGAGCAGGGACTGGAGTGATCGTAATCGGTGGATTTTCTATAGCCCGCAGAATGTGAGTTCTGACGATTTGTCCGAGTTCTTCGATGAGATCGATGTTCTTTCCTTGAGCAGCGACTCTTAGTGAATAGCTATAGGCACTGCGGATTGATCCTGTAAAATCAGAAATGAAGTATTCGTATTCCCAGGGTTGACCAAAGGCTTGCTCGAGCGCCCATTGTCCCAGCTCAGCGATTTTTTGGACTTCATTGAATTCGAGCGAGTAAGGTTGCAGACATTCGTAAATGTCCTGGCTCACGCTTGTTCTTTGGATCATGCAAGAAAAGGGATTTGGGCTGGG
This sequence comes from Bacteriovoracaceae bacterium, assembly GCA_023250755.1. Classification (GTDB taxonomy): domain Bacteria; phylum Bdellovibrionota; class UBA1018; order UBA1018; family UBA1018; genus JAHFAC01. The sequence continues at coordinate 4,145 of JAHFAC010000008.1, forward strand.
GCTTGCGCTGGGGAATGGCAATTCTGGTGGATTGTTTTCATTGTTTGTTATGTTTGTTATTAGATGATCAGCAATGGCCGCACTTGAAAAAACGAAAGTCAGAAGACATAAGGTAATTATATTTTTTTTCATGATATCAACAGCTCCGATGGGGTTCATAGCATCATTAGATGCATAGAGTCAATCGGACGGAATCCCGACTTCTGCACCCTAGCCGCAATGCCCCATAAAAAATGAGCCATTTTCCAGTGGTTTAGGCCCCAGTGAGCAGAAGTCGGGATGAAAATAAATTGACACAACGCATTATCTATGTAACTGCTGCTATGTTTAGGTAGTAAAATTTGAATATCGAAAAACTTTGGAAATTTATTATGCTTTTAAGAAATTTATATCTAATTATCGTTCTAGTAGCCTTGTTTATTGTACCAAGCTCAAATGCGAGAGACTTTTCACTTCAGGTACTGCCTCATGCCAAAAATCCAATGTTTGAAATGAGTTCAGTTGCGAAAAAAAGTTCCTACTACACCTTTGTACACTCAACTATCGGACGCAAGATCCAAGCACTAGCCTCCAGTTCGAAGCCTGGATCAACAAATGAATCAGAACTAGCGGCTGGACATGGAGTTTCCGTTAAGCTTAGTCAAAATAACTATAACATCCATGTAAATTTCCCAAATCAAGCAACAGGGGGGCGCAGCTATGGCTGGACTTCCGGCCAGGTTGGTGATTGGTCTGACAAGATGTACCTAGACCACCTTGCTAGTATTGTTACTGAGAAAAACAGTAAAGACTTGGGTGAATTCTATGAACTCCTAATTCAGATGCTCGGTGCCTGTAATTCAGACGATAAATCTTTGAGCATTGAATCTCTTGCTGAAAACACTCAACGCGTAGCAAATAATTTTCTCGCAATCTATACAGCTGAGGAGTACCGCGCAATGGTACCAGAGCCTCATAGGAACTGGGACGATGCATTGCTTGAGGTCACAATGCTAGGAGCTTTCCACGGAGGTCAGTCAAAATTTACCAAGTTTTACTTACGTAAATTTTCTACACAATCTAAGGAGCAAGGTTCAGGCGTTTATGCCAAAACTCAGCCAGGCCCAATGGCTTCAAAGGCTCGCGGCAAGAACGCTGAAATAAATGACTACTGGCAGTTTAGTGCAAACCCTACCTCCAAGCAAAGTGGCATAAACATAACCCGAGTTGACTTTGAGAAAATGGGTGAAGCAATCACAAAGTATGAAAAAACTGTCGCCCACAATAGGACAATGGAAAAAATCCAAGCGGTAGTTGGTGGTGATAAGACAAATCTGATCAAATCTATCTCGCAATTCTTCACTACTGGTAAATCTAATGACCTATCAAAAATAGATGAGCTCGCCAGGAACGTCTCAGAGTTCCTATTAAGCATCCACGATGATGCCGATAAGATCACTGCTTGGGAAAATAAAGGCGAGAAATAACAATTTGATTATTAGCTTTGACTCTCCTAAGAGGCTGAAATAGCCCCGCGAGCTTGCTGAGAGTGCTAAAGCGTGAGGGGACACTCAGGCTCTAAACCTGCGAGTCTCGAATGATCTCCATCCTCGTGTGAGTACGCTCATCGCAAGGGAGCAAAATGCAGATTCTTCTGGTTTAGGATTCTCCCCACTCGCCATGCGTTGAAGCTGGCGTGTGTACCACGTAATTTCTAACAATCCCATCCGGTCTAACGATTTGACTCCGGTGGAAATCGGATGAACTG
>JAHFAC010000008.1:5908-15759 GCA_023250755.1 Bacteriovoracaceae bacterium
TAGCGCTTCTTGGCCGCTGAGTAATCGCCGTGGTAATTCTGGGTCGATCGCAAGTGGCCGCGCCAAGCCAACCAGATCAACCGCCCCGGAGGAAATGGCATCGGCCATGCCACTTAGGCTTCTGAACCCACCTGTCAGCATGAGAGGTGCCTTGATCTCGGAGCGTAGCTTTTCCGTAAACTCCAGAAAGTACGCTTCCCGTTTCTGAGTACTGTCTTTCATCTTTCTGACTCCTGTCATTACAGGAGCTTCATAGGTGCCACCAGAAATCTCTACGAGGTCAATTCCCGCTTGAGTAAGTGCGCGAATGGTATCGAGTGATTCTTCTTCCGTAAAACCACCTCTCTGAAAATCGGATGAATTGAGTTTGATTCCGACCGGAAATCCATCCCCGACCTGCCGACGCACTTCCTTGAATATAGATAAGACAAATCTTCTGCGTTTTTCTGCGCTCCCTCCCCACTCGTCGGTACGCCGATTATGGTGTGGGGACAGAAATTGGCTGATCAGGTAACCATGTGCCCCATGCAGCTGGACTCCAGTAAAGCCCGCTTTTTTCGCGATCGCGGCAGTCTTTCCAAAACGCTGAATGATGTCCTCGATTTCCGGAGGGGTCAATTCGCGTGGCACTGTAAAGAATACCGATGACCCATCCCCGAGAGGCACGACGGAAGGTGCCACAGTCTCCCGATTCAGCCCTTTAGGAGCTTGCTTTCCGGGATGATTGATTTGCATCCAGATCTGACCACCGCTTTGGGTGCCCGCATTGGCCCAGAGTCGGAGATCGGCAAGATCTGACTCGTTTTCGACCACGACATTATTGGGCTCACCCAACGCGCGTCGATCGATCATCACATTTCCAGTGATATTCAAGCCCACTCCGCCCGCAGTCCAACGCGAATAAAGCACACTTAGTCCCGGAGTCGGGCGACCATCCGTGGTGCCTACAGCCTCGCTCATTGCGGCTTTGACAATCCGGTTCTGAAGTAGAGTACCGTTGGGTAGCGTGAAGGGACTGGCTAGAATCTGTTGCGGCGGTTGCATGGGGGTTTTCTCAAGGACAACGGTTTAAGATAGCTACCTATCGTCTTTCAACAAAGGCCTTTAAGTTTTGATTCTCCTGTAACATCCCCTTTAAGAGAGCTTCTCTAGCGGCGACCTTGAGTACGGCGCGAAATGGACCCGAAAATTGAAAATGATTTGTAAACTTTACGCCCGTTCCGTCTGGGTTAGCCCAAACGGTGCGGCAACGCCATCCGCCTAGTCCGAGGTTCGTGAACCACGTCACGTCCTTCCAACACAGGGTGTTTTCATCCATTTTTGTAATCTTAAGATCGAGATGAATTCCACCAGACTCCATGTAGGCTTTCACTACAGAGCCTACTTGGGCTTCACCCTCCAGGCGATACCACTTGTTCCAGTTGCGATAGCTCTCGAAATCGATCATCACTTGCCAGACTTCATTCAGCGTACTGTCCACATCTGTAGTGACAACGATCTGATCGGGCCCTTGGTCTATTACGTCCTGTGCAAAAGCAACCGCGGGCTTGAACACAAAAAGGGAAAAAACGAGACCAACAAACAAACTTTTTAGAATCATACTCTTTTTCATACTTACTCCTTCTATCTATTCCATTCTGGCTATTCCATTGCGGGGCTTAATCACCCACAATTCAGCTTGGATGCTTTTCTAAATCATAACCAAGAAAAAGTCATTATAATTTTTTGAGCAATTACTCAATATATTTTATATTACCTTTAAAAACAAATAGATACAAATATATTATTTTTGAGCATTTAGTTTAATATAGTGATAAATTAGTGGTATAAGTGAATTCCATTCATGAGGATTTTTATATGGGACGAGCAAGAAAATTTAATAACGATGAGGCCCTTTCAAAAGCGATGCATCTCTTTTGGGAAAAGGGTTACGAAAACACCTCGCTCAAAGAACTCTTGGAGACTATGGGGATTTTGAATGGATCATTTTATAATTCCTATGGAAATAAGAGGCAGCTATTCATTGATGCGATGAAGTTTTATGAAAATGATTTCTCCGAAAAAAGGACCATGCTTTTCAAAAATCCTAAAATGGACTTTAAGAAAAAAATAAGGACCCTCTTCACACACGTTTTAGATCGGCAAGTGGAATCGGTGTGTCCAAAAGGCTGCTTCCTCTTTAATAGCGTCTCTTTCGAAGTCTTAGAGGATGTCGAGCTTTTTAACCTTGTTCGCAAAGGCATCGAAGAGTTTGAATATTTCCTAGAAAATGAAATCACTCGGGCCATTCATAAGAAAGAAATCAGAGAATCTGTCAATCCAAAGCTCACCGCATCACTCCTCGTCACCTATGTTCAAGGGTTGATGAAATTAAGCGTACTGGATTATTCTGATGCCAAATTTCGGAATCAAGCAGAATATTTTCTGGAGTCTTTGGGTATCTAACTAGAAGCTTTCACCAGTCAGGAGTTAACGCAATTTGCAACGATTAAACCTAAGCCCCGTCCACATGAGAGAGGGCGAAGCCTCATGCAAAACTCATTTGCCAGGAAAGCCTGGCAGCCTCTCTCGGGTGTGCGATCGCGACCACGGGCTGGGCGGCTGGCATTGGCAATTAAATTAATATAAATTAGATAAAATATTGACCTTATTTGATCGATCGATTAAGCATTGCTTCAGGATTTTTATTTTTTAAGTGAGGTCACATGAAGAAAATAGCCCTGTTGTTGTCGTTTTTAATTTCCGCAAGCTCAGCCTACGCCAAGTTGCCCGCCAAATTACCCAAAGATTACCAGAGTTGGGATGGCCGTCGAAAATTGGATGTTCTTTGGGACAAGAGGATTGTTCCTTCTGAGTGGAATACTTTACCCGCACTAGATGGGCCGGGTTGGGGAGGGATTGTTGCTCAGTTTAAGTCTTTGGTTTCATTGGGATTGAGCTTTGACTTGGTTTCTGATGAAATGCCCGAAGGGAGAACGAAGGTTATTCATCCTTATGGATCTGTTGCCAAGGTTGAATTCCAAGCAGAGCAGGGCTCGCCTTATACCGGTATTTACCAGGGAGCAGAAGGATTGGCTCGACTTTCATTGGCCGGCAATCCTAAGCAGATTGGATACACTCCTGGTGTGGCTCTAAAGTTTTTAATCAACGGCAAGCCCTCTGTCAATTTACACGTTATGCAGTCTGTGAATGGGCAGGGGTTAGATCAGAATTTTTTTGCGAACGAATTTTCTAATATCATTCCTGAGGCAAAGGGTGCAGCTCTTAAGTTGGGTCAATTTTTATTTTCTCTGGTAAAACGCAACCCGGGCGAGCTTTCCGTGGAGCATCTCGCATTGCTCAACGCTTCTGGCGAAAAACCCGGTCATCCAGTCGCTCCTGCGCAGTTGTTTTTTGTCCCTGCTGCTGAAGCGATCTCAAAAATTAAATCAGATACTGCACGAGATTTCAGAAATGAACTTGGGGACGTGTCTAAGTTTGCTGAGGGCGATGTCCTTTATGCAGTTTGGGCAAAGAAAACATCCGCCGAGCCCAGGACTTTGATTGGCCGGCTCATTCTTCGCTCGCGATTTGTTCCTTCGTCGTATGGGGATCACTCACTATTTTTTCAACACAATCGGTGACACAGTGTCCACAAAGTGTTCAGAGATTCGGTATTATTTGATCAAAAGTTTGGATTTTTCTGCCCAATCCAAGATCGTTTTCTTCTCTCCATCGGTCAATGCTAGGCTCGTGTGCATGAGTCGGTAAGAAAACGGCGGCATGGTTCCTTTTTGGACGCTCTCAGCGATGGCATCGAGATCTTCGAGAGGTGTAGCGTGACTCTTGAAGGGATAGCCTTCGGAAAAGTCGAGGTGTCCTCTGGCTTCGCTGATATCTGAGTCAATCATCTGCTTAATGCCAGGGATTTTATAGTACCAGGGATAGTGGGTCTGAGCGCTATGGCAGTCCATGCAGTTTTTTTTAAAGATTGGCTCAACTCTCTGTCTGTAATCTTCACGGACCGAAATCATCCCCGTGGGATCTTTTTTTTGGATTTGGGGTGTGGTTGCTCCTGGTTTCAGATCTTTATCATGATGATGACCTTGGTGTGGCCAGGTGCTAGCTGGGCGTAGCAGAATGTATACTGTAGAAACAAAAATCATCCTAAACTTGGTTCTTTTCGTCATTGTATTTCTTCTATGTATTTCTGCTATTCTTCATTTCAAAATTCCATTTCCAAATCGTAAAAAGAGCTGGGTAAACCAAGAGCTCCATTAAAAATGACGAGACAATTCCTCCGAGCATCGGAGCGGCAATCCGTTTCATCACATCCGCGCCCGCATTTGCCGTGCTCGAAGCCATGATGGGGAGGATTGCCATCACCAGGCAGGCTACCGTCATGATCTTTGGGCGAACGCGCTTGACGGCTCCCTGGTAGACCGCCTCGCGAAGATCAGCAAACGAGCGCATCTGTCCAGATTTTTTAGCTCCTTCATAAGCAAGATCGAGATAGAGCAGCATAAAAATTCCGGTCTCTGCGTCGACTCCGAGCAGGGCGATAAGTCCTACCCACACGGCGATACTCAGGTTGTAACCCAGGAGGTACAAAAGCCAAATGGCTCCGACCGCAGAAAACGGCACCGCAAGAAGGATGATTGCAGTTTTAGGGTAGGATTGAGTGTTGGCGTATAAAAGAAGTATAATAATGAACAAGGTAATGGGCAGAATCACTTTGAGCTTTTCGCGCACACGGATCATGTTCTCGTATTGACCGCTCCAGTTGAGGGCAATCCCGGTCGGGACTTTGAGTTTTGCGGAGACTAGTTTTTTTGCCTCTGCGACGTAGCTCCCCACGTCCCGATCCGCTACGTCAATATAGACGTAGCTGGAAAGCATCCCGTTCTCGTTTCTCAGCATTGCAGGGCCGCTCAGCATTTGGAGGTCGGCTACGTCACCCATGGGGATTTGCGTTCCATTGGGAGTGGCGATCAGGACGTGCTTGAGCGAGTCGATGTTACTTCGGTAATCGCGTGAGTAGCGCACATTGATGGTGTACCGCTCACGGCCCTCTACGGTTCTTGAGACCGGATCCCCACCCACAGCGATCATCAGCGCTTCTTGCGCCTGCGCTATGCTGATGCCGTAGCGGGCGAGTTTTTCGCGGTTGAAATCGAAGTCAAGAAAGTATCCGCCACCCGCGCGTTCGGCGTAGACGCTTCGCGTCCCTTTCACTTGAGGTAGAATCTGCTCAAGCTCGAGCCCCACTTTCTCGATTTGCTCGAGACTGCTGCCCATGACTTTGATTCCGACAGGCGTGCGAATCCCCGTGGTGAGCATGTCGATGCGGTTACGAATCGGCATGGTCCACGCGTTTGTGGTGCCAGGAAACTTGGTTTTGGAATCCAGTTCGGCAACCAGCTCCTCCCAACTCATGAACCGGGGCCAAATGAACGTCAATGGCCACTGCATCAAGCGAGGAAGAAATGAATACCATCGCTTCGCTTCGCGCCATTCGCGCTGGGGTTTGAGCACAACCGTTGTTTCCATCATGGAAAAAGGAGCTGGATCGGTGGAGGTCTCGGCTCTGCCTGCTTTGCCGAAGACTCGTTCTACTTCCGGAAAAGACTTGATAATCTGGTCCTGTTTTTGAAGAAGATTCTGGGCCTCACGTACGGAGATGCCCGGCAGAGTGGTGGGCATGTAAAGAAGGGTCCCTTCATTGAGCGGGGGCATGAACTCAGAGCCCAGCTTAAAATAAACCGGGAGGGTGAGCAGCAGTACAACGAGTGCGCTCACGACCACTTTGACTCGATGATCGACCACCCAATGCACTACGGGACCATAGTGTTTGAAGAAGAATCGGCTGATCGGATGTTCTTCTTCAGAATAAGTTTTTCCTACTAGGACGGTATTCCTTACTTTAGAGAGCCAATTCGGTTTTAAATTTTTGATCGAAAAGTGACTCAAGCTCACACGGAGCGCGGGATCGAGAGTGATGGCGAGAAATGCAGCGACAAACATCGAAAAATTCTTAGTAAACGCCAATGGTTTAAAAAGTTTTCCTTCTTGCGCCTCAAGGGCAAAAATCGGGATAAAACTGACGGCAATCACCAGAAGCGAATAGAAGCTCGCAGGCCCGACTTCTTTAATGGCCGTGATGATCACTTCCTTAGGATCACCATGCCTCCCATTCCTCTCCCACACCTCCATGTGTTTGTGGGCATTTTCGACTACGACAATCGCAGCGTCAACCATGGCTCCGATCGCGATGGCGATTCCGCCCAAACTCATGATGTTTGTCGAGATTCCCATGAAATGCATCGGGATGAAGCTGATCAAGACGGCTATGGGGAGGGTTGCGATCGGAATCATCGCGCTCGGGATGTGAAGCAAGAAGACGAGAATCACCAGGCTTACAATAATCATTTCAAGGGTGAGTTCATGTTTGAGTGTGGCAACGGCGCGGTGGATGAGCTCAGAGCGATCATACGTGGTTACGATCTCGACACCGGGCGGAAGTGATGATTTCAGTTCAGCGAGCTTTGTCTTGACCGCATCAATCACACGGGTCGCATTTTCTCCGTAGCGCATCACGATGATACCGCCTACGGCGTCGCCTTGGCCGTCTAAATCAGAAACCCCGCGGCGGATCTCAGGGCCGGTGCTGACCTGAGCGACGTTTTTTATGGAGATGGGCGTACCGTTTTCATAACCTAAGACGATGTTTTCGATGTCATGGACATTTTTGGCATATCCCCTCCCGCGAATCATGTATTCGGCACCCGAAATTTCGAGTAGTCGGGCACCTACTTCGCTATTTCCATCTTTGATGGCTTGGGCGACTTTTTGGATGGGGATCTTATAAGCCAGCAAAGCGTTGGGGTTGATCTGCACTTGGTACTGCTTCTGAAAGCCCCCAATCGAAGCGACTTCGGCCACACCTGGAATGGATTGGAGATGGGAGCGAAGATACCAATCTTGAAGGCTTCTTAGATCTGCTAGAGAGTGCTTTCCGGATTGATCGACGAGCGCGTACTGATACACCCATCCCACTCCTGTTGCGTCGGGACCCAGCTCGGTCTTCACTCCTTCGGGGAGTTGTGGAGTAATTTTTGAAAGGTATTCAAGCGTGCGTGAACGTGCCCAGTAGGGATCAGTGCCATCTTGAAAAATAACGTAGACATAGGAAAAACCGAAATCAGAAAACCCCCGGATGTCTTTTACTTTTGGGGCACCGAGCATCGAGCTGATGATGGGATAGGTGACTTGGTCCTCGATGATGTCGGGTGATCGATCCCAACGCGAGTAGATAATCACCTGCGTGTCTGAGAGATCTGGGATCGCATCCACCGGAATGGACTGAAGCGAAAACCATCCAGCGATTGCCGCGACTCCAACGAGTAATAAAACGAGGAATCGATTGCGAGCTGAAAAATCGATGATTTTTTCAATCATGGTTTTTACGTCTCCTTAATTCGGCTTAGTTAGGCATGCACATGGCCATCGGGATGTCCCAATGCTGTTCGTTTGGGCATGTCGGGGCCGGCCCCAGTGTAGCGGCTTTCAGCCTTGACTCGGAGTCAATTAAAAAATTAGCGCTCGAGACGATCTTCTCGCCACCGGAGAGTCCGCTCCCGATAGCGACATCGTCTCCGGCATGAAACCTTATGCTGACGACTCTGGGCATGAATTGACCGTTCTCACCCGCGATAAAAATCCAAGATTGCTTTCCGGTATCGAGAACGGCATCAAAAGGCACTGTGACTTGTTCTCCTAAGGGAGCTAGGATTGTAACGTCGACGTAGGACTCAGGTCGCAGGAGTGTGGCCGCTTGTTGCACCAGGATGCGTGCCTTGGCCGTGCGAGTATTGGGGTTGATCACCCGGTCCACGGAGGCTACTTTTCCAGGAAGGGTGATTCCACCCAAGAATCCTGCCGTGATTTCTGCGGACTGACCCGGACGAACATTTGAAATATCCATTTCGTAGATATCGGCATAGACCCAGACGGGTTGTCCGGGCTTGTTAATGAGAAGGTTTGATTCTGAAAAATCCGCAGATTTGATTTGAGCGATCTGCTGGTCAGAGAGCCCGAGGATTTTGAGTCTGAGCTGAGCTGAGCCTACCATGCGTTTTGCGGAGTGATTCACATCGGGGAGCGGTGAGTCTTTTACGCGATCGAGTTGTCGGAGAGCTTCTGCATACTCGTTTTGGGCGGTGTAGAGTTCGGGATCAAAGGCGAGCCTCCCTGCCGCACGGATGGATTTAAATAACGGTTTTTTTTCTGCCACACTGAATTTCACGCCGATCATTTGCTGGCGCTCGGCTGAAAGGGCAATCGGAGCGTGGGCATCCGGAATGATTCCGGACCCTGCACCCGAAGGTAACTCCGGGTGAATATCGACTTTTACAAGCGACATCCCACAAATCGGACACTGCCCCGGACCGTCCTTGTGAATTTGTGGATGCATTGGACAGGTCCAGACTTCTTTCTGGGGTGCTTGTTTCTGGAGGAGCGAGTTGTGTTCTGGGTGTGCCGGATTTTTTGATTGGCCCTGACAACCTGTGACCCAGGGATTAAGGAGCAAGCTCAAAAAAAAGAGCGGATATACAAAACGTTTCATAAGTGATCTCCAAATGGAAGGGTGCTCAAAGAAGTCCCGGCCATCTCTTCGAGTTTTGTTAAAGCTTCGACATACTGGGCAAGGTTTCGATAGTATGCGATTCGGGTTTCATACAAGGAGCGCTCACTATCGAGGAGCTCAAGAAAACTACTCCGCCCCGCCAGATAAGCCGTGCGCGAAGAATTTAAGGTGCTTGAAGCTTGTGGAATCAGCGCAGTCTGGTAAATCTGAAGTAATTTGTCATGGGACTGGACCCTCGCAGTCAGCGAACGAATTTCGGCGTGGAGGTTCCGCATTGTTTTTTCAAGATTTTTTTCCGCTTCCATTTGTAGCGCTGTGGCTTGAGTCACTTCGCTGGTTTGTTTTGTAAAAAACCAGAGTGGAAGCGTCATCTCAATACTTGCCGCATAAGCATGATCGGGCGAGTTGATAAATGCCTGGCGATACGAAAGCATAAAGTCTGGGGCATAGCTGAGGTAGGCGAGCGCTTTTTTTGAGTTCGCCTCGTCCACCAAATATTCGCCGTGCTTGATGTGAGTTGCCCTCGCGTGAGCAATCTTTTGAATCTCTTCGCTTGCTACCGTGAGTTTCGGAGTAGGGAGTTCTTTCGTCGGAAGTTGAATCGCTTGGCTCGTGTCTTGGTTGAGAACCGCATTGAAGCCCGCTTCCGTTGAGTCGCGCTCTTCTTGTGTCAGCAGAAGTTCGTTTTCGAGTTTCGTCTGTTCGACATGCGCCTTCATTTCGTCTTGCTGCGGGACCGCGCCCGTAGCGTGACGTGATTCAGCGGCACGAGCTACCTCACGAAGGGTCTCTCTCTGCGCTTGTAAAAGAGCGATGATCCGATCCACCGTAAAAAGACTGTAGTATCCTGAGATCGTTTTTTGACGGATCTCAAGTTTCTTTGCTTCGGCTTCTTGTTCGCTTCCCAGGGAGCGTGCTTCTTGAGCGGCACCCAGGAGAAAATACTTAGCCGGAAATTTTATCTCCTGACTTACGGACCAAAGGGACATAGGGCCCATCTGCTGCTGCATAAAATTGAGATTGTTCTCCCTCATGAGTCCGAATTTAGGGTGATCAGGCCAGGATTGGGAGCGAATGGCAGACTGCTCAGCCTTGGCACGGGCTGTGACAGCGCTGATTTCGGGATTAGCTTTCATGGCCTGGGATAGCGCGTTTTCGAGGGTGAGTGCGAAATTATCGGCTGTCCAGGCAGTCACCTCTCCCCATAGCCCCAATAAAAGAGAGC